>DATMVH010000252.1:0-11107 GCA_035563395.1 Solirubrobacteraceae bacterium | reverse complement strand
AGGCGCGCACCAACTCCGTCACCGCCAGCCAGGCGCGCGCCGCGCAGCGGCGTGAGGCGCGGCGGGACGAGCTCGCCGTCGCCGCGTGGCTGCGCGAGCTGTCCGGGCGCGGTCGCTGACAGGGCCGATTCCCCCTGCGGGGGCCCGGGTACGCGTCCTGCGAGAGGCAGGAAAACGCGACCCGGAAAGGATGGCGCGATGGCCCGGTTCATCCGCGACGTCATGACGAAGGACCCCACGACCGTCGAGGCGTCGGCCACGGCGCACGACGCCGCCGACGTGATGCGCCGCGAGGACGTCGGCGCGGTGCTGGTGACGAGCGGCGGGACGCTCCAGGGCATCCTCACCGACCGGGACATCGTCGTCCGCGCGGTCGCGGACGGGCGTGACCCGGACGAGGTCGCCGTCTCCGACATCTGCACGCCGCAGCCCGAGACGCTGTCGCCGGACGACCCGGTCGAGGAGGCGATCCGCGACATGCGCAGCAAGGGCATCCGCCGCCTTCCCGTCGTCGACGGCGACCGGCCCGTCGGCATCCTGTCCATCGGAGACCTCGCCGTGGAGCGCGACACCGACTCCGCGCTGGCCGAGATCTCCGCGCAGGACCCGAACAACTAGCTCGCTGGAGGACCCAATGGCCCGAAACCCACTGCAAGAACTGTCGGCCCACGGCCAGAGCGTCTGGATCGACTTCCTGTCGCGGACGTTCGTCCGCGACGGGGACCTCGAGGGGCTCGTCCGCGACGGCGTCCGCGGCGTCACGTCGAACCCGACGATCTTCCAGGCGGCGATCGCCGAGGGCGACGCCTACGACGAGCAGCTTCGCGAGGTCCTCAAGGACACGCGCGAGCCCAAGGAGGTCTTCATCGCGCTCGCGGTCGAGGACATCCGCGCCGCCTGCGACATCCTGCGCGACGAGTGGGAGCGGGCGGGCGAGGAGAACGCCCGCGACGGCTGGGTCTCCTTCGAGGTCGACCCGCGCCTCGCCCACGACACGGACGCCACCATCGAGGAGGCCAAGCGCCTCCACGCGCTCGTCGACCGGCCGAACCTGTTCATCAAGATTCCGGCGACGCCCGAGGGCCTTCCGGCGATCGAGGAGACGATCGCCGCCGGCATCCCGGTCAACGTCACGCTGATCTTCTCGCTCGAGCGCCACCGCGAGGTCGCCGAGGCCTACATCCGCGGCGTCGAGCGCTACGCGGAGTCCGGCGGAGACCTCGCGCGGATGGCGTCCGTCGCCTCGTTCTTCGTCTCCCGCGTGGACACGGAGGCCGACAAGCGGCTGGACCAGATCGGCGGTCACGACGAGCTGAAGGGGACGCTCGCCATCGCGAACGCCAAGCTCGCGTACCAGACCTACAAGGAGGTCTTCGCCGGCGAGCGCTGGGAGGCGCTCGCGGCCAAGGGGGCGACCGCGCAGCGCTGCCTCTGGGCCTCGACCTCGACGAAGAACCCGGAGTACCGCGACGTGATCTACGTCGAGGAGCTCATCGGCCGGGAGACGGTCGACACGATGCCGCGCGAGACCGTCGAAGCCTTCCAGGACCACGGCCGCGTCGAGGACACGCTGGAGCGCGACGTCGAGGGCGCCCGCCGCACGCTGCAGGCCTTCGCGGACGCCGGCATCGACTACGACGACGTCGTGCAGACGCTCGAGCGCGAGGGCGTGGAGAAGTTCGCGAAGTCGTTCGAGCAGCTGTTCGCCGACGTGGAGAGCAAGCGCGACGCGATGGTGGCCGCATGAGCGATCCCGACCGCCTGCGCGAGCTCGGGCAGCAGCTCCGGGTCGACTCCGTGCGGTCCAGCGCGGCGGCCGGCTCGGGGCACCCGACCTCCTCGATGTCGGCGGCCGACCTCATGGCCGTGCTGATCGACGGCGGGTACCTGCGCATGGACACGGGGAATCTCGACGACCCGGCGAACGATCACCTGATCTTCTCCAAGGGCCACGCGTCCCCGCTCTACTACGCGGTTCTCAAGGCCGTCGGGATCATCGACGACGAGGAGCTGCTCACCTTCCGCAAGCTCGACTCGCGGCTCGAGGGCCACCCCACCCCGCGCATCCCGCCCACGGACGTGGCGACCGGCTCGCTCGGCCAGGGCCTGCCGATCTCGGTCGGCGTGGCGCTCGCCGGCAAGCGCCTCGACCGCCTGCCGTACCGCGTCTGGTGCCTGTGCGGCGACTCCGAGATGGCCGAGGGCTCGATGTGGGAGGCGTTCGAGCAGGCCGCCTTCTCGGGCCTGGACAACCTCACGGCGATCATCGACGTCAACCGGCTCGGCCAGACCCGGGAGACGATGGTCGGCTGGGACCTCGACACGTACAAGCGGCGCGCCGAGGCCTTCGGCTGGCACGCGATCACCATCGACGGCCACGACGTCGAGGCGATCGACGCCGCCTACCGGGAGGCCGTCGCGACGACCGGCCGGCCGACGGTGGTCATCGCCCAGACGAAGAAGGGCAAGGGCGTCGGCGCCGTCGAGGACCTGCCCGACAAGCACGGCAAGCCGCTCGACGAGCCCGAAGCGGCGATCGAGGAGCTCGGCGGCGAGCGGAGCCTCGGCGTGCGGCTCGCCGCGCCCGAGCGCGCGCAGCCGCATCGCTTCGAGATCGCCGGCGGCGACCTGCCGGCGTGGGAGCTCGGCGAGGAGGTCGCCACGCGGCAGGCCTACGGCGAGGCGCTCACCGCGCTCGGGAACCGGCGCGGCGACGTCGTCGCGCTCGACGGCGAGGTGTCGAACTCCACGCACTCCGAGATGTTCCGCAAGGCGCACGAGGACCGCTACTTCGAGCTGTTCATCGCCGAGAACCAGCTCGTGGCCGCCGCGGTCGGCATGCAGGTGCGCGGCTGGGTGCCGTTCGCGTCGACGTTCGCGGCATTCCTGACGCGCGCGTACGACTTCGTGCGCATGGCGGCCATCTCGCGCGCGAGCATCCGGCTGTCCGGCTCGCACGCCGGGGTCTCGATCGGCGAGGACGGACCGTCGCAGATGGCGCTCGAGGACATCGCGGCCTTCCGCGCGATCCACGGCTCGACCGTGCTGCACCCGTCGGACGCCAACCAGACCGCGAGGCTCGTCGAGGCGATGGCGGACCGGACCGGCATCTCGTTCATCCGCACGCTGCGGGGCAAGACGGAGGTGCGGACGCCGCCGGACGAGGACGTGCGGATCGGCGGCAGCCGCGTGGTCCGCGACGGCGACGACGTCGCCATCGTGGCCTGCGGCATCACCGTCGACGAGGCCTGCGACGCCGCGGAAGCGCTCGCGGGCGAGGGCATCGAGGCGCGCGTGCTCGACTGCTACTCGCTCAAGCCGCTGGACGCCGAGACGGTCCGCGCGGCCGCGCGCGAGTGCGGCGCGATCGTCTGCGTCGAGGACCACTGGCCCGAGGGCGGCCTCGGGGACGCGGTGCTCGAGGCGCTCGCCGAGGCCGACGAGCGGCCGCCCGTCCGCAAGCTCGCAGTCCGGGAGATGCCGACGTCGGGCAAGCCCGCGGAGCTCATGCGGCGGGCGGGGATCGACGCCGAGGCGATCGCCGGCGCCGCGCGCGAGCTCGCGCGCGAGAGGGTCGGCTAGGCGCCGGGCAGCTCCCGGCTAGGTTCCGGGCAGCTCTTGGCGGAGGTCGAGCACGGGGGCGAAGCAGTCCCCGTGTTCGGCGACGCGCTCGAGGACCTCGCCGGCGGTGAAGGCGAGGTCCTCGGGCTCGCGCGAGCGCACGAGGTCCTCGACCTCGTCCCACGTCACCGGCGTGGACACGGTCGGCCGCTCGCGGGCGCGCAGCGAGTACACGGACACCGTGGTCTTGTGCTCGTCGTTCTGGCTCCAGTCGATGAAGACCTTCCCGGGCCGCTTGCTCTTCGTCATCTCCGAGGTGACGAGCTCGGGGTGCCGGCGCTCCAGCACCTGCGCGAGCGCCTGCGAGAAGCGCTTCGTCTGGTCGTACGTCGCCGGGGTGTTCAGCGGCACGTAGAGCTGCATCCCCTTCGAGCCCGACGTCTTGGGAAACGCCTCGAGCCCGAAGTGGTCGAACGCGTCGCGCAGCCGGCAGGCGACCTCCGCGCACTCCACGACCGTCGCCGGCGGCCCGGGATCGAGGTCGAAGGCGATCATCGTCGGCGCCTTCGGCTCCGCGGCGAAGGCCAGCGGCGTGTGGAGCTCGAGGTCTGCGAGGTTGGCGAGCCAGACGAGCGTCGGCAGGTCGTCCACGACGCAGTAGGTGATGTTGCGCCCGTTGTGGCGGGACCACACCGGCGCGGTGCGGACCCAGTCCGGGCGGTGGCCGGGGCACTGCTTCTCGTAGAAGAACTGGCCCGTCACGCCGTTCGGGTAGCGCTTGAGCGTCAGGTGGCGGCCGCGCAGGTGCGGCAGGAGCACGGGCGCGACCCGGGTGTAGTACTCGATCACCTGGCCCTTGGTGAAGCCGGACTCGGGATAGAAGACCTTGTCGAGGTTGGACAGCGACAGCGTCCGCCCGTCCACCTCGACCTCCACGCGCCGCGCCGCCACGTCAGGCACGGTACCCGCCGTCCGGCCGCGCTTCGCCTGGATCCACCGACCATCCGTGGATGCCTCGGCGTCGTGGGGCGAGCCGGGGGCGATCGGCCGCGCATCGATGTGGTGAACCACCCGGGTCGCGGCCGATCGACGCTGCGACGCGTCACGGCGGCGAGGCGTCGCGGGAATCGGTGGATACAGCCTCAGCCCGAGAGCCCCTCGATCGCCCGCCCGCGGGCGAAGAAGTCCCACACCTCGACGACGTTGCCCTCGGGATCCTCCACGTAGAGGGAGCGATCGCCGCCGTCGTGGCGCTCCGGGCCGCGCACCGCGGCGCCGTGCGCCTCCAGGCGCTCCTTCAGCGCGTCCAGGCGGCCGGGAGCCGCGGAGAACGCGAAGTGCACGTGGGCGCCGCCCTCGTCGCCGAACTCCTTCTCGCCCGGCGCCCACAGGCCGAGCCGGGCGTGCGGCCCGGCCGCGAGCCACGTGCGATCGCCCTCGCGGGCGAGCACCTGCAGGCCCAGTCCCTCGGTGTAGAAGCGCTCGAGGCGGGTGCGGTCGCGGGCCTCCAGGGTCAGTTCGGCGAAGCCGTCGGTCAGCGCAGTGGTCATGGTTGCCGTCCGGATGTGGCCGGGTAGGCGGATCACATGCCGCTCACGCTCGAGATCCCCGCCCCCGCCGATCCGGGCGGCCCCGTCGTCCCCGACGCGCCGTCGGTCCCGGCCGACCCCGTCCCGGGCCCCGAGGCGCCCGACACGCCGCCCGGCCCCGGCGCGCCGGAGCCGAGCGACCCGCTCCCGCCCGGCCCCGAGGGGCCCGACGTCCCGTCGCCCGACCCGGGCGGTCCCGAGACGGACGCCTGACGGGTGGGAGTCATCCTCGGCGCCTCACCGGGCTTCGACTTCGCGGACACCTTCTTCATCGGCGTCCTGTTCGTCGGCGTCGCCGTCTTCGCCGCGGTCGGGGCGCTCTCGCACCAGCACGAGCGGGCGTTCTCCGCTTCGCTGATCTACCTCGGCCTCGGGGCCGCCGCGGCCGTCGCGCTCGCGACCTTCGACATCGGCTGGCTCGACCCGGTCGACGACGCCTCGACGCTCGAGCACCTGACGGAGGCGGCGGTCGTGATCGCCCTGTTCTCCGCCGGCCTCAAGCTCGACCGCCCGCTGCGCTTCCGCGACTGGAGCACCGTCGCGCGGCTGCTGCTCGTGGCCATGCCGATCACGATCGCGCTCGTCGCGCTCGCCGGCGGCCGGCTGCTGGCGCTCTCGACCGCGGCCGCGCTGCTGCTGGGCGCGGCGCTCGCGCCGACCGACCCCGTGCTGGCCGGCGACATCGGCGTCGGCCCGCCCGGCGACGAGGACGAGCACGAGCCGAACTTCGCGCTCACCGCCGAGGCCGGCCTCAACGACGGGCTCGCGTTCCCGTTCGTGCTCGCCGCGCTGTTCCTGGCCGAGCGCGGGGGCACGGGGTGGCTCGGCGAGTGGCTCGTCGCCGACGTCGCCTACGCCGTGCCGGTCGGCATCGCCATCGGCGGGGCCGTCGGGCTGCTCGCGGCGTGGAGCGTCAAGCGACTGCGGAGCCGCGACATGCTCATCGGCACGTTCGACGGCTTCCACGCCATCGCCACGGCGCTCGTCATCTACGGCATCGCGGAGATGGCGTCGGCGTACGGCTTCCTCGCCGCGTTCGCCGGCGGCATCGCCTTCCGCCGCTACGAGCGCGACCACGAGGTCAACCACAGCGTGCACGAGGGGGCCGAGCGGATGGAGAAGCTCCTCGAGCTCGCGGTGATCCTCGCCCTCGGGTCGATGCTCACGCTCGAGGGGCTGCAGGCGCCGGGCTGGGAGGGCTGGCTCGTCGCGGTGCTGCTGATCGTCGTCGTGCGGCCGCTGTCGTGCTTCGTCGCGCTCGGGCGCTCGCGGCTCAGCGCGCCCGGCGAGCGCGCCTTCGTCGCCTGGTTCGGCGTGCGCGGCGTCGGGACGCTCTACTACCTCGCCGTCGCGGTGGGCGCCGGTGCGCTCGGCCCGGGCGAGCAGCAGGCCGTCGTCTGGACGTGCGTCGCGGCGGTGCTGCTCTCCATCGTCGTGCACGGCATCACCGCCGGCCCCGCGATGCGGCGGCTGCTCGCGCCGGACCGCGAGCGCGAGCCCGAGGTCAGGCTGCGACGCGCTCGAGGGCGGCCGAGTCCTCGTCCTCGCTGAGGAGGTCGAGCACCGCGGACTCGAGCTCGGGCTGGTGGATCAGCAGGTCGCCGGGCTCCATCCGGCCGGCCACCCGCTCGATCGTCGGACGGATCGTGAGGCCCGCCTGGTACGCGTCGAACACGCGCGGGTCGATGTAGGACGCCCGGCACACCGCGGGCGTGTTGCCGAGGTAGCCGGCGACCTCCTTGATCGCGCGGTTGATCGCCCGCTTGCGCCCGGTCTTCGTCGCCGCCACCTCCCCCGCCACCCCGAGGGCGACCGCGGCGAGCAGCGTCGCGTTCCACGTCCGGAAGTCCTTCGCGGAGAAGTCGCCGCCGGTCGCCGCCTTGAGGTAGGCGTTGACGTCCTCGGAGCGCACGTCGCGCCAGCGCCCGCCCTCCTTGTAGGCGAGCAGCTCCTCGCTGCCGCCGCGGCGGCGCTTGAGCGCGGCGACGACCGTGCAGGCCTGCTCGTCCATGAGCCCCTGCAACCGCTGGACGCCGCTCTTGGCCGGGTAGCTGAAGACCATCTGGCCGCCGGGCTCGATCCTGACGTGGTCCTTGCGCATGGTCGCGAGCCCGTAGGACTCGTTCTGGACGGCGTACTCCTCCGACCCGATGCGGAAGAACCCGCGCTCGAGGAGGCGGACCGCGCAGGCGAGCACGCAGGAGCGGGTGGGGATGGCGCAGTCGGCGAGATCCTCCTCGACGCGCCGGCGCAGGGCGGGCAGCGCGCGGGCGAAGCGCACCATGTCGTCGAACTTCTCGGCGTCGCGCCGCGCGCGCCACGCGTCGTGGTAGCGGTACTGCTTGCGGCCCGCGACGTCCGTGCCGGTCGCCTGCAGGTGGCCGTGCGGGTACGGGCAGATCCACACGTCCTCCCACGCCGGCGGGATGGCGAGCTCGCGGATGCGCGCCAGCACCTCGTCGTCGTCGATCCGGCGGCCCTCGTCGTCGAAGTAGGCGAAGCCCTTGCCGTAGCGCCGGCGCGAGATGCCGGGGCCCGAGCAGTCGACGCGGCGCAGGCGGGTGCGAGCCATCGCTGTGTTCTGCCCCCGCGCCCGGACCTTTAGGCTTACGCGCCGGTCATGGCCAACCTGCGCGTCGAGACGTCAACGAGCGACGAGGTCACGGTCGTCGCGATCGCCGGCGACCTCGACCTGGCGGGCGCGGGCGTCCTCGATCGCGCGCTCGAGCAGGCGTGGAGCGGCGACGCCGGGGCGCTGGTCCTCGACCTTCGCGACGTCGAGTTCATGGACTCCAGCGGGCTGCGGGTGATCATCGTCGCCTCGCAGCGTGCGGAGAAGGACGCGCGCCGGTTTGCGCTCGTGCCCGGGAAGGCACAAGTCATGCGGGTGTTCGAGATCACGCGCATGGAGGAGCGGTTGCACTTCGTCGAGGATCCCGCGGAGCTCGGGCGGGCGCGGTGAGGCTCGAGCTCGGCCTCGACCGCAATCCCGACTCCGCGGCGGAGGCGCGGCGCGCGCTGGCCGACGTCTCCGCGCACGTCTCCGCGCGCCGGCTCGAGGACGCCCGGCTGCTGGTCTCCGAGCTCGTCACGAACGCGATCCGCCACGCCGGGCTGTCCGACGCGGACCGCATCACCCTGGTCGTCGAGACGGACGACCGCGCGCTCCGGATCGAGGTGCGCGATCCGGGCCCGGGGTTCGAGCTCGAGGAGCCGACGCCCGACCCCGCGCGGCCCTCGGGCTGGGGTCTCTACCTCGTGCGCGAGCTGTCGGACCGCTGGGGCGTCGTCCGCGACGTGGACACGCTCGTGTGGTTCGAGCTCGACCGGGACGCCGCGTAGTTCGCGCTCACGACTTCGAGGCGGCCTTCTTGCGGCCGCCCGACCGCTTGGCCGGGGCCTTCTTCGCCGGCTTGTCCGCGCCGTCGCGCTCCGCGCCGTCGCCGTCGCCCTTGACGGCGGCCAGGCTGGCCTCCAGCGCGGCCATGAGGTCGGGCACCTTCGTGGGCTGCGGCGCCTCGGGCTGCACGGCGATCTCCTCGCCCGACGCCTTGCGCTCGATGAGCTCGAGCACCTTCTCCCGGTACTCGTCGTGGTACTTGTCCGGCTCGAAGTCGGACGACAGCGAGTCGATCAGCTGGCGCGCCATACGCAGCTCGCGGTCCGTCGCCCGCAGCTCCTCGGCGGCCGGCAGGTCCTCGATCGAGTCCGGCGGCACGACCTCGTCGGCGAAGATCATCGTCTCCATCATGAGCACGTCGCCGGGCGCCGGGCGGATGGCGACGAGCTGCTCCTTCGACCGCAGGACCACGCGCGCGATGGCGACCTTCCCGGCCTCGCGCATGGCGTCGAGCAGGAGGCCGTAGGCCTTCGCCGCGCCCTTGTCCGGCACGAGGTAGTACGGGTGGTCGTAGAACACCGGGTCGATGTCGACGAGGTCGACGAAGTCCTCGATGTCGATCGTCCGCGTCTTCTCGGGGTCGAGCGCGTCGAGCTCCTCCTGCGAGATCAGGACGTAGCGGTCCTTGGTGAGCTCGTAGCCCTTGACGATGTCGTCGTAGGAGACCTCGTCGCCCGTCTGGGGGTCCACCCGCTTCTGGGCGATGCGGTTCCCCGTCTTGCTGTTGAGCTGGTTGAAGCGCACGGTCTTGCGATTGACCGCGGAATAGAGCTTCACGGGCACGTTGACGAGCCCGAAGGAGATGGCGCCGCTCCACATCGACCGGGGCATGGGTCCATTCTGCTACCCGCGCGCCCGATCTTCCAACGGGCGCATGCCCGCTTGCGGCTCACCCGGGTCGAAGATCCTCCGGCGAGACGTCGTCGCGGAGCCCCTTGTAGGACGGCTGGCGGAGCGTCCCGGCGCGCGTGCGCTCGGTGAAGTCGACCCGCGCGATCAGTCGCGGCTCGACGAACCGGGTCGCCTTCGGGGGCTGGGTGCCGGTGAACGGGCTGTCCTCGCGCGCGAGCGGCTCGAGCAGGCGGCCGAGGCGCGTGAGCTCCGCCTCGGTGAAGCCGGTCCCGACGCGGCCGGCGTAGCGGAGCGCGCCCTCGGCGTCCGGCGTGCCGATGACGAGCGCCCCGAGCCTGCCCGAGCGCCCGCCCTCGCCTTGGAGCCAGCCCCCGACCACGACGTCCGCCGACTCGAGGTTCTTGACCTTCACCCAGCCGGGCGAGCGGCGCCCCGGCGTGTACGGGCAGTCGAGGCGCTTGGCGATGATGCCCTCGAGCTGCTGCGCGCGGGTGAGCTCGAGCAGCGCCGCGCCGTCGCCGACGTGGTGGCTGGGCGCCTGCCACGTCGGTCCCTCGAGCCCGAGCGCCGTGAGCTCGGCGCGGCGCTCCGCGTACGGCAGGCCGAGCAGCGAGCGGCCGTCGAGGAAGAGCAGGTCGAAGACGACGTAGTGGACGGGATCGGTGCGCGAGAGCCGGCGGATCGCGCTCTCCGAGGCGAGGTGCATCCGGCCCTGGAGCCTCTGGAAGCTCGGCCGCCCGTCCTCGAAGGCCACGACCTCGCCGTCGAGCACGACCTCGCGCCCGGCGAGCGCCTCGCCGAGCGGCCGCAGCTCGGGATAGCGGCTCGTCACGTCGCGCCCGCTGCGCGCCTGCAGCCGCAGCCGGCCCCCGTCGGCGAAGCCGATCGCGCGCACCCCGTCCCACTTGATCTCGAATGCCCAGCGCCCGTCGTCCGGCGGCAGCGGCCCGGTGGTGGCGAGCATCGGCTCCAACCGGTCGGGCATCGGCTCCCGGTCCGGGTCCTCCGGCGGGTCCATCCGGTGGATCATCCAGTCGTCGCCGCGCGTGCGGAACAGGACGTGGCGGCCGCGCACGCGCTCGCAGTGGAAGGTCACCATGACCTCGTCGTCGCGCCACTTGTGCTCCTCGTACGTGCCGCGATCCCAGATCTCCATGGTTCCCGCGCCGTACTGCCCGGCCGGGATCACGCCGTGGAACTCGAGGTACTCGAGCGGATGGTCCTCCGTGCGCACCGCCAGGTTGTTGCGCTCGGGCGTGCGCGGGATGCCCTTCGGCACCGCCCACGACGCCAGCACGCCGTCGCGCTCCAGCCGCAAATCCCAGTGGAGCCGGCGCGCGTGGTGCTCCTGGATCACGAACCGCCGCTGCTCCGCCTGCGTGTCCGCGACGGGGTCGCCCGCGGGCTCCGGCGTCACCGCCGCGTCGCGCTTCTCGCGATAGCGGCGCAGCCGGTCGGGCATCGGGTCCTCTTACCCTCGCGCCCCCGTGCGGCAATCCTCCGCGGCGTTAGCGGCCGCGGGTCCACGGGTATCGTTCCGCCCCGATGGAAGCGAATCCGATCGTCCTCGACGATACGGCCGGAGACGTCGTGGTCGTCGTCGTCGAGGGCGAGCACGACATCTACACGGCGCCGACCCTGCGCGAGCGGCTCGACGAGGCGATCAGCCGCGCCCACGGCGTCGTCGTGGACCTCACGGGCGCCA
>DATMVH010000251.1:0-4168 GCA_035563395.1 Solirubrobacteraceae bacterium | reverse complement strand
CGGGCGGCGGCACCTCGCGCCCCTCGGGGGCCAGGTCGAGCAGGACGCCGAGGATCTCCGCGCCCGACATGCCGTCGACCGCCGCATGGTGGATCTTCGAGATGACGCCGATCCGGCCGTCCGGCAGCCCGTGCAGGAGGTACAGCTCCCACAGCGGGTGGGCGCGGTCGAGCGGGCGCGCCACGATGCGGGCGACGGTGCGCGCGACCTGCTCGCGGCGCCCGGGCGGGGGCACGGCGCTCTCGCGGATGTGGAAGTCGAGGTCGAAGTCCGGGTCCTCGATCCAGTACGGCAGGTCGATGTCGAGCGGCACCGGCGCGAGGCGCCAGCGGAACGGCGGCAGGAGATGGACGCGCTCGCCCACGAGCCGGCAGAGGCTCTGGACGGTGAGCTCGCCGCCCGGCGCGGTGCTCGGGTCGTAGACCGCGAGCCCCGCGACGTGCCCGTACGTCCGGGGCGTCTCCATCGCGAGGAACTGCGCGTCGACGCTCGACAGTTGCCGCACCCTTCCTCCTCCTCCGCGTCGCGGACGGCATTCCGGGATGCTTGCTGCCGCTGCGGGTACCCGAGCCGCGCGCCGGTCGAACCGCCCCGCGCCACCGACCGCTGGAGGCCGCACCCACATGTCGCTGCTGGACCGATTCCGCCTCGACGACAAGGTCGCCGTCGTCACCGGCGCGTCCTCCGGCCTCGGCGTCGCCTTCGCGCTGGGACTGGCGGAGGCGGGCGCCGACGTCGTGGTGTGCGCCCGCCGGCTCGCGCGTCTGGAGGACACGCGCGAGCGCGCGGAGGCGCTCGGTCGGCGCTGCCTCGCGGTGCGAGCGGACGTGACCGTGCCCGAGGACTGCGGGCGCGTCGCGGACGAGGCGATGGGGACGTTCGGGCGCATCGACGTCCTCGTCAACAACGCCGGCCTGGGGACCGCGGTGCCGGCGCTCCGCGAGCCCCCGGAGGAGTTCCGGCGGGTCGTCGAGACCAACCTTCACGGTTCCTACTGGATGGCGCAGGCCTGCGCGCGCGTGATGCGACCCGGCAGCAGCATCGTCAACATCGGCAGCGTCCTCGGCTCCACCACGGCCGGCCTGCCGCAGGCGGCGTACTCCGCGAGCAAGGCGGCGATCATCGGCCTGACGCGCGACCTCGCCCAGCAGTGGACGGGTCGCAAGGGGATCCGCGTGAACGCCCTGGCGCCCGGCCTCTTCCCCTCCGAGATGACCGACACCTACAAGGAGGGCTACGTCGAGACGATGATCGCGCGGGTCCCCGCCGGCCGCCCGGGCGATCCCGAGGAGGTCACCTGCGCGGTGCTCTTCCTGGCGAGCGACGCCTCGTCCTACATCACCGGCGCGCTGCTGCCCGTCGACGGCGGGCTGCTCATCACCTGAATCGCCCGTCCGGGCAACGCGGGGGCGTCGCGACCCGCGAGCCACTGCAGCGCGGTCGCCCCGACGTCGGCGAGCGGGCCGTCGTGCCGGCGCCCGCCATGGCCGGCGAAGGCGGCGAGCAACGGCGCATGCTCGCGCGTGTGGTCGGTCCCCGGGGTCGTCGGGTCGCAGCCGTGGTCGCCGGTGAGGACGAGCAGGTCGCGCTCGAGGTCGAGGCGCTCGAGCCACGATCCGACCGCGGCGTCGATCTCCTGCAGCGCGCGGTGGAACCCGAGCACGTCCTGGCGGTGTCCGTAGACCTGGTCGGTCTCGACGAGGTTGGTGAAGACGAGGCCCGCGTCGAGGTCGTCGATCAGGGCGCTCGTCGACGCGATCGCCGCCGGGTTCGTGGCGCCCGGATGCTCGGCGTCGACCCCGATGTGGTTGAACACCGAGCCGATCTTCCCCACGGTGTGCACCGGCATCCCGGCGGCCTGCAGCTCCTGCAGGTAGGAGCGGCCGGGCGGGTCGAGGGCGAGGTCCTTGCGGCCCTCCGTCCGCGCGAACGCGCCTGGCTCACCGGCGAACGGCCGGGCGATGACGCGGCCGATGGCGTGCTCCCCGGACATGATCAGCCGCGCCGCGCGGCAGGCCTCGTACAGCTCCTCGGTGGAGACCACGTCGACGTGGGCGGCGATCTGCAGGACCGAGTCGGCCGACGTGTAGACGATGAGATCGCCGGTCGCGAGGTGCTGCTCGCCGAAGTCGTCGATCACCGCGGTGCCGGAGTACCGCCGGTTGCAGAGGACGCCGCGGCCGGTCGCCTTGCGCAGGCGGTCGATCACCTCGGGCGGGAAGCCGTCGGGATAGGTGCGCAGGGGCACCGGCGTGACCACGCCCATGAGCTCCCAGTGCCCGCTGATCGTGTCCTTGCCCGGCCCGAGTGGATGCAGGCGCCCGTGCAGGACGGGCGCGCCGGCGGGCGGGCAGCCGCGGAGCGGGAGGATCGAGCCGAGGCCGAGGCGCTGCAGCACCGGCAGGTCGAGGCCGCCGGCCGCCTCGGCGACGTGCCCGAGCGTGTTCGACCCCTCGTCGCCGTATTCGGCCGCGTCCGGCAGCGCGCCCGCGCCGCAGGCGTCGATGACGATCACGAAGGCGCGGCGGGGCATGCGGGGATGGTGTCAGGCGGGGCGTGCGACTGCGCGCCCCGCCCCGCCGTCAGCTCCCGCCCACGCGCGGCGCCGTTCCTCCGCCGGCGCCCTCTCCGGGCCCCGACTGCGCGGGGGCGTCGTGGCCGAGCCGCGCGTGCTCGGCCTCCTCGTGGGCCCGGCGCTCCCACTCGTGCGGGTCCGAGATGGGCGCCTGGCGCTCTCCCGCGTCCTGCGGCGGCGGTGAGCCCGCCGGCTTGCCGGCGTGGTCCGGATCCCGCGTGCCGGTGTCGCGCGGGCGCCAGCGCCAGCCGAGCCGCTCGAGCTCGCCGCGCACGAGGTCGGACGCCTCGCCCTCCCCGCCCGTCTGGGCGAGCGTGAGCGGCTCCTGGCCGCGCTCGCCGCGCAGGCGGTTGACCATCTCCTCGGCGCGGCTCCAGCTCGGCGCGACCGCCGCGCCGTCCTTGGTCAGGTGGCCGCCGGCCAGCGCGCGGTAGAGCTCCGTGCTGAACTCCTCGTCGGCGAACCGCTCGCCGAGCGAGGCGAGGTCGCCGAGCAGCTGCCGTTCCGCCGTCTCTGTCGCACTCATGCTCCGGGGCATCCCCCGGCGGGCGAGGCCGCTAAACGGGCTAGGTCGGCGCGGCGCGGTGCGGTCAGCCCAGCCGTGCGCGCGGGTGCGCGTCGAAGTACACGTCCTTCAGGCGCTCGGCCGAGAGGTGCGTGTAGAGCTGCGTGGTGGCGATGTCGGCGTGCCCGAGCATCTCCTGGAGCGAGCGCAGGTCGCAGCCGCCCGCCAGCAGGTGGGTCGCGAAGGTGTGGCGCAGGGTGTGCGGGCTCATCTTGTGCGCCAGCCCCGCCGCGGCCGCGTGACGCTGGACGATCTTGTACAGGCCCTGCCGGGTCAGCCCCGTGCCGCGCTGGTTGACGAACAGGCGCGACTCCCAGCGGTCGCCGACGAGCTGCGGGCGTCCGCGCTGGAGGTAGGCGCGCAGCGCCCGGGCGGCCGCGGACCCGACCGGGACGAGCCGTTCCTTGTTGCCCTTGCCGCGCGCCCGCAACACGCCGGCCTCGAGGTCGACGTCCCCGGCCTCGAGCGCGATCGCCTCCGACGCGCGAAGCCCGCAGGCGTACATGAGCTCCAGCAGCGCCCGGTCGCGCAGGGCCGGCGGCTCGGCGCCGGACGGCTGGGCGAGCAGGCGGGCGACCTCGTCGCGGCTCAGGACGTGCGGCAGCCGGCGGTTCTGCCGGGGGGCGCGGAGGTGGGCGGTCGGGTCCTCGGCGAGCGTCCCGCTCCGGCGCAGGTGGCGGTAGAAGGAGCGCAGGCACGCGGTCTTGCGCTGCAGCGTCGCGGGGGCGACGGGCGGCCGGTCGTCGTGCCCGGCGGCGAGCTCGGCCGTGAACGCGGCGAGGTCGCCGTGCGCCACGGTCAGCGCGTCGAGCCCCGCCCGCTCGAGCCACGCGCCGTACTGCAGGAGATCCGACCGGTAGGCCTCGAGCGTGTTGCGGGACAGCCCGCGCTCGAACTCCAGGTAGGCGAGGAAGTCGAGGACGAGGTACTCGAACGGCTGGTTGCGGACGGGCGGCGTCGCGAGGGCCATCCCGTGGGGTTCGACGCGGACGCGGCGTCGCCTGCGCGCTGCAAGCCTGCGCCCAGCG
>DATMVH010000250.1:0-41036 GCA_035563395.1 Solirubrobacteraceae bacterium | reverse complement strand
CGGTGAACGCCTCCTTCAGCGCACCGTCGCCGACTCGACGCCACCGCCGTCCGCACCGGGGACCGACTCGTCGCCGCCGGCCTCGGCGGGCACGCCCTTGACCTCGTCCCGCTTCGTGCGCGGCCGCGGGTTGACGATCGGCGTCAGCTCGCGCTCGAGCTTCGCGCGCAGCGGCTCGGTCCGCGGCGAGAGCGACAGCCGGTTGCCCAGCTCCTCGAGCGACTCGTCGAGCTGGAACCCCGGTCCGCTCGTGCAGAGCTCGATCCGCCCGGCCGGCGACATCGTGTAGCACGAGTCGAAGAAGTAGTGGTCGAAGACGGCGGTATACGGGATCGGGCCGTCGTTGGCGTAGTCGCGCATGGCCTGCAGCTCGTCGTGGTCGCCCGCGCCGAACGCGTAGTGGTGCCAGACGCCGACGTGCGTGTCGTTGCTCGGGCGGTCGGGCGGCGGGCTGAAGTACCAGCGGGCGCTGCCCTTCTCCCCATCGAGCACGAGGCGCGTGCCGTCCTGGCGGAAGCCGATGTGCTCGGTGACCGCCAGCTGGTCCTCGACCGTCGCGAACGACCGCGCGCCCTCGATGCCCCCGATCCGGTGCTCCGCGGGGATGTCGTCGGCATCCGCCGTGAGCGGCTTGTCCGGCGTGTCGGACACCATCAGCTCGACCCCGTGGCCCTCCGGGTCCTCGAAGACGAGGCTCTGGGGCTGGGTCGGGTCGAGGCGCAGCAGCTCGCTCAAGACCTGCTCGCCGATCAGGCGGTCCATCCAGAACTCGAGCGAGTCGTACGAGGGGACCCGGAGGACGATCCGCTGGATGTCGCCGCGACCGGGCCGGCCCCTGGGGAGCTCCTTGAACTCCAGGAAGGTCACGACGCTGCCGGGGTTCCCCTCTTCGTCGCCGAAGTAGGTGTGGTAGCGGAAGGTCGTCTCGAAGTTGAGCGTGTTCTTGACGAACCGAAGACCCATCACGCGGCACCAGAAGTCCACGTTCGTCGTGACGTCGGCGGTGACGCCCGTGAAGTGGTGCGGCCCGAGAAGGCGTGGCGGCATCCTTTGACTCCTCCTACCTGTCGTGTTCGTCTGCTCTACCCGGTTGGCTCCGCCGGCATGACGACGTCCCGGTCGGGCGGGCGAAGAGCGAGCCGCGCGATCTCCTCGCCGGCTGCCGGACCGCTCTCATCCCCGGGGCCGCACGCGGACGACGGGGTTTCGCAGGACCTCCGAGCCGACGCGGATCTCCACCGTGTCGCCGTCCCTCAGGTACCGCGGCGGGTCGCGGTGCATCCCGACGCCCTCGGGCGTTCCCGTGGCGATGATGTCGCCGGGCTCGAGCGTCGCCCACGAGGACACGAACGCCACCAGCTTGGCGACCGGGAAGATCATCGCGTCCGTGTGCGCGTGCTGCATCTGCTCGCCGTTGATGCGCGACTCGAGCTCGAGCCCGCCTTCGCGCAGCGCGTCGTCGAGCACCAGGAACGGCCCGCACGGCGCCGAGCCGTCCATCGCCTTGCCCGCGGTCCACTGCGACGTCTGGATCTGCAGTCCGCGCGCGCTCACGTCGTTGAGCGGCATCCAGCCGGCGATGGCGTCAAGCGCATCCGACTCCGCGATGTCGCGGACGCGGCGCCCGATGACGACGGCGACCTCGGCCTCGTAGTCGAGGTCGTCGACATAGGGCTCGCGCAGCTCGATCGGCGCGCCCTCGCCGACCAAGGCGTTCGCCCACTTCGCGAACACGGTCGGGACGCTCGCCTCCTCGAGCGAGGCCTCCGCCGCATGGGCACGGTAGTTGAGGCCGATGCAGATGATCTTCTGGGGATCCGGGACGGGTGGGCCCAGGCGCGTCGCCTCCCGCGCCCGGACGGTCTCGCGATCGCCATCGCGCGCGAGCGCGGCCGCGGCCTCCTCCAGGCGCGCGAGGTCCTCGCGGGGTTGCGCGATGATGGCGCGGACCGACGACCATCCATCGGCTCCGGTGAGGCCGGCGCGACGTGCGGCGGCGCCCGCGTCCACCAGCTCGTCCCCGACGGCGACGGCGGCCCGCCGTCGGTTCCCGTCGTCATAGGTGCCGAGGCGCATGCCCGGGTTCTGCCCCCCAGCGACAGGCGGCATGCCGCGAGCGGTCGCGATCCTGTTGTGCAGCGGACCGCCCGGCGGAGCGGCTGAAGGCTCGATCCGCCGGGCAGACTGACCGCATGGCGCGGACCGCCGCGCATCGGCGTCGGCGACGTGGTGGCCGCGTACCTGCCGAACTCCATCGAGGCGGTGGTCGCCCATCCGGCCTGCGCCCGCGTGGGCGCAACCTTGACCTCGTGCTCGCCCGACCTCGAGGCCGGCGCGGGCGATCGACCGGTTCGCACAGCTCTTCCCCCGGCGCTGATCATCGCGGCGGACGGCTACACCTTCGCCCGCCGCCCGCGCGACCGCCGCGCCGCCGTGGCCGAGCCGGCGGGCGCGATCGACGGCCTGCGAGGCATCGTGCTCGTGCCCCGTCTCGGCCTCGACGGGCTCGATCGGCTCGCGACCGAGCGCTGGGCGGACCTGTGCGCCCGCCCGGCGCCGCTGGAGCTCGAGCAGGTGCCGTTCGACCACCCGCTCTGCGTCCTGTTCTCCTCGGGCACCGCCGGCGCCCCGAAGGGGATCGTGCACGGCCATGGCGGCCAGCCGCTGGACCGCGTCCGCTACCACGCGCTGCATCGACCTGAGCCTCCGGAGGATCGCTCGTTCTGGTACACGACGACGAGCTGGATGATCTGGAACTGGCTCCTCGCGGGCCTGCTCGTCGGCTCGACGATCGTCGTCTACGACGGCAGTCCGCGCCATCCGTCGCTCGCCGCGCAGTTCGCGCTCGCCGAGGCGGCCGGCGTCACGGTCCTCGGCAACAGCGCCAGCTACCTGACGGGCTGCGCGAAGTCCGGCTTCGCGCCGGGACGCGAGCGCGAGCTCGGGCGCCTGCGGACCGTCGCGTCGACCGTGCCCCCGCTGCCGCCCGCGACCTTCGAGTGGCTGCACGACGCCGTCGGCATCTGGACCGTGTCGGCCAGCGGCGGCACCGACATCTGCTCGGCGTTCGTCAGCGCACCGCGATGCGTACGTCTCGACGTTCCCCGGCGCCGGGCGACACGGCGACTGGGCCGTGCTGCACGGCGATGGAGTGCGAGATCCTCGGGCGGTCCGACCCGACGCTCAACCGTCACGGCGTCCGCATCGGCTCGGCGGAGATCTATGCGGCGGTCGACTTCGTCGAGGGGATCGCGGACAGCCTGGTCGTCGGCGTCGAGCAGCCCGACGGCGGCTACTGGATGCCGCTGTTCATCGCGCTCCAGCCCGGGACCAGCCTGGACGACGACCTCGTGACGCGCATCCGCGACGCGATCCGCGCTTCCACGTCCCCGCGGCACGTGCCCGACGAGGTGCCGGGCGTTCCGGGCCATCCCGCAGACGCGCACGGCCAAGAGGCTCGAAGTGCCGATCAAGCGCCTGCTGATGGGCGTCGACCCGGCCGAGGTCGTGAACGTCTCGTCGCCGGGGATGCCGCCGCGCTCGACGCCTCCCTCTCCTCCCTCCGGATCGCGCGCGAGCGGGCGCGCGCGTAGGTCAGCCCTGCTGCGCCTCGGCGACGAGTGCGCGCAGGTCGCGCTGGAAGTCGTCCGGTCGCTCGGCGAAGACGGAGTGTCCCGCCCCCTCGTAGACCGACAGCCGCGCGGTCGGGATGAGCGCGGCGTTGTGCTCGCTCATCGAGAGCAGGACCAGCGGGTCGGCGGTCCCGTGGGCCACGAGCGTCGGCCGCCGGATGGACGGCAACACGTCGTCGTTCGCGGCGCGGCGGGTCAGGAGGCTCCGGCGGACCCCGAGCGGGACCGTCTCGGCCTGCGCGACCGCCGAGGCCACGTGCGCGGGGGCCGGCGGGGTGGCACGCAGGTCGCGCGCGAACTGCAGCGTGCCGGCGGCGCGCTCCGCCGGGTCCGGGGAGAGCAGCGCCCGCCCGGCGCGCAGCATCGCCTTGCCGACGGTCGGCTCGGCGGTGCGGTCGTTCATGCGGCTGACCGCCGCGAGGAACGCGCACCCGCCGAGCCGCTCGTCCCCGTGCACGCGCACGTAATCGCACAACACGAGCCCGGCGTACGACCAGGCGACGACGACCGGGCGCTCGAGGGCGAAGGCGTCGATGACTGCGGCGAGGTCGCGCGCCCACAGCGCGGGATCGTCGTACGCGCCGGCCGGCTTCGCCGACCGCCCGTGGCCGCGCAGGTCGGGGGCCACGAGGCGCATCTCCCCGCCGAGCGCTCCCTGCATGACCTCCAGCCAGCAGTCCGACGTCTGCGCGACGCCGTGGAGCAGGACCACGCCCGGCCCCGAGGCCGGCCCGCACGCCCGCGCGTAGATGCTCGTGGAGCCGCCGCCCTCGACCTCCGCCTCGTCGAACGGGCGCGCCCCGGCCACCACGCGCGGGCATACTAGTCCGCTGTGCCGGCCAGCCTCCCAGCGGACCACGGCCATGACGGCGACGGCCGGCGATGACGCCGCGGACCGTCGTGCTCACCTTCGACAACCTCGGCGAGGCCGCGGAGCTCGAGCAGGGAGCGTGGCCGGCCGGCCGGCCGCGCGGCGAGCACCCGTCGGTCGTGACCGCGCTGCCGCGCCTGCTGGACCTCCTCGACGAGCTCGGACTGCGAGGGACGTTCTTCGTCGAGGCCGTCAACACGATCGACTATCCGGACGCGGTCCGCTCCATCGCCGGCCGGGGGCACGAGGTCGGCTTCCACGCGTGGCGCCACGAGCCGTGGGGGGAACTGGGCGCCGACCGCGAGCGCGAGCTCGTCGAGCGCGGCGTGGCGGCGTTCGGTGAGCTCGGCGTGGCCGTGCGGGGCTTCCGGCCTCCCGGCGGCGCGCTGACCGCGCGGCGGGGGGACGAGCTCCGCCGGTCCGGCTTCGACTGGTGCTCGCCGCTGGGCCGCCGCGCCGGCATCGACGAGCGCGGCATGGCGCAGGTGCCCTTCCGCTGGGAGCTCGTCGACGCGACGTACCTGTATGCGCCGTTCCGCGAGCTTCGACGCGGCCTCGGACTGCCCGCCGAGCCCCTCGCCGTGGAGCGGTTCGAGGAGCGCTTCTGGCACGAGATCGACACGGAGCCGGATCCGACTGCCGCCACGATCGTCCTCCACCCGTTCCTCTCCGCCGATCCACCGGTCGGCGAAGCACACGCGCGGATCCTGCGGCGACTGCGGCGGCTCGCCGACGATGGCATCGCGCGGATCGTGACCGGCGCCGAGCTGGCCGACGAGCTGCGCGCCGCCGGCCGGCCTCCCGCGGCGGTGCTCGGGTAGCCCGGGACGTCGCCATGGAGTCCGCCGCAGCCCCGCCGACGCCGCCGGCCGGAGCGCGCGCCATGCTGAGGCGATCACCGCGGACTTCACCGAGGCCGACCCCGACGTGGTGTTCGACGGACCCCCTCGGCCGGCCGGGCTACGCGGATCGACGCAAGCGCGCGCAGCGGCGCGCCGGGGAGCCGGAGTCCGTCGTCTGCGGGCACGGTCGCCTCGGGGGCGTCGAGGCCGAGCTCGTGGCGTTCGGCTCCCGCTTCATCGGCGGCTCGACGGGCGACGCCACTCGCGAGACGATCGCCCGGCCTTCCCGCGCGCCCGCGAGGCGCGACGCCCGATCGTGACGCTCGTCGCGTCCGGCGGCTCACGCATGCGGGAGGGCATGCGCTCGCTCCTCCGGCGGATCGCGTGGATCACCCCGGACGGCTACTTCTCCGTGATCACGCCGGAGGCGGCCACCGCCATCCTCGAGCAGCCGCCGTCCGAGGCGGCGGCCGTCGCGAACCGGCTGCGCCTGCGTCCCCAGGACCTGGTGGAGCTCGGGACCGTGCGGGGCTCCCCCAGCCGCCGGCCGGCGGCCGACCGGAGGCCGCTCAGCGGTCTCCGTCCGAGGCCGCCTCCGCCGACGCCTTGGCGCGGATCTCGTGCGGACGCCCGAGGTGCTGGTCGATGACCGTGCGCGCGAGCTCCACGTCCCCGGTCTCGTAGGCCTCCACGAGCCGTCGGTGGTCCTCGATGAGGATCTCGTCGGCCGCATCCTGGACGTTCAAGGCGCGCATGTCCATGCCGACGAGCCCGAGGCGCCGGTAGGCCTGCAGCAGCGCGTCCGATCCGGCCAGTCCGACCATGTAGTCGTGGAACGCCATGTTCGTCGCCGCCCATCGCTCGACGTCGGTGAACCGTCCGCCCGCGATCAGCGGCGCGGTCTCCTCCATCAGGCGCCGGAGCTCGGCGACCGCCTCCTGCGAGACGCGCCCGACGGTGAGGTCGGCGACGCCGAGCTCGATGGCACGCCGCGCGTGGTAGACGTCCTCGATCGTCCGCATCGTGATCGGGCGGGCGACGAACGTCCCGTCGGGCTCCCGCGTCACCAGACCGTCGCTGGCCAGCTTCGAGAGCGCGTGGTAGACGGGCCCGCGGGGCACGTCGAGCGAAGCCGCGACCTCGGCGGCGTCGAGCCGCGTGCCGACCTCGATGTCATGGGCGAAGACCCGGCCCCTGAGCTCCTGGTAGATGATCTCGTCCTGAGCCAGCTCGAGGCGCCCGAACTGGCCACGGAAGTACGCGAGCGGCGCGCCCGCTTGTGCCGTGGCATGGTGCACCTCGGCCAGGAAGACGTAGTGCGTCCCGGCGCTCACCTGCTCGGTCACCTCGCAGACGAGCCCGGCGAGCGCGTCCGCGAGCAGGGGGTACGCGTGGTCGCGGCGGATCTCGACGCCCGCGAACTTGTCGCCCTTGCCGGCGAACCGCATCGCGAGGTCGCTCTGGTCCTCGCCGAGGATGTTCACGGCGAACCCGCCCGCGGCCGCCACCGCCTGACCGGTCGACGAGGAGCGGTTCATGCAGATCACCAGCATGGGCGGCTCGAGCGACAGGGAGGTGACCGCGCTGGCCGTGGTGCCGAACGGCTTTCCGTCGTGCTCCGTCGTGATGACCGTGACGCCGCTGGCGAAGTGGCCGATGACGTCGCGGAACGCCTGCGATGTCAACTCGCGCGGTGGCGCGGTCTCGGAACGGTTCGCATTCACGGCTGACGTCTCCCGCTCGCCTCTGCCCGGGCACGATGACCGGCCCGACCTGCTAGCAATATAAGGCCTGGGCGCCCCGGAGCCGGACCTCACTCCCGCCGAACTCGTCGCCCGCGCGACGGGCATGCGCGCGATGTTGCGGGCGCAGGCCGAGGCGGCGGAGCGACGCGGCAGCTACTCGCGCGCCGTCCACGAGGCCTTCACCCGCGCCGGCTTCTACCGCACGCTCCAGCCGCGGAGGTTCGGCGGCTACGAGTTCGGCCTGGACACGTTCTTCCGCGTCATCGTCGAGCTCGCCCGCGGCGATCCGGGCACGGCCTGGGGAATGTGCCTGGCCGCCGGCCATGCGTTCCACGTGGCGTCGTTCTTCAGCGAGCGCGCGCAGGCGGAGATCTTCGGCGACGGCCATTTCTGCGCGCCTCATCGCGCCGCCGCGACCGGCCACGCCCGGCCGGCCGGGAACGGCTACGTGGTGAGCGGCACCTGGGACTACTGCTCGGGCATCACGCACGCCACGCACTTCCTCGCCACGGCGATGGCGCCCAACCCCGACGGGAGCGCTCGCCCCGTGCCGATGGTGTGCGTCATCCCGCGCGGCCGGTACACGGTGATCGACGACTGGGGCGGCGGGGCAACGCTCGGGCTCAACGCCTCTGGATCGAACAGCGTGACGGTCGAGGACGTCTTCGTCCCCTCGCACCTCGCCGAGCCGTACACCTGGAAGGACTTCGTGCTCCGGCCGGAGGGCACGCCGGGGTACGCGCTGCACGGCAATCCGCTGTACGTCGGGAGGACCGTGGCCTTCTACATCGCCGAGCTGGTGGCGCCGCAGGTGGGCGCCGCACTGGCGGCGCTCGACGAGTACGAGACGATGATGCGGACGAAGCTGACGAGCTTCCCGCCGCGCGTCCCGCGCACGGAGTCCGTCGACTTCCAGCGCTGGTACGGCGAGGCGATGGCCCGCGCGCAGGCGGCGCACGTGCTCGTCATCGGAACCATGGAGCGCTGGATGCGCAAGGCGCACGCCTGGGCGGCGGGGAGCGACGACTTCACCGTCGACGACGACGCGCAGCTGCGCGGCGTGCTGCTGCAGGCCGCGGAGCTCGCGTGGCGGGCGGTCGACCTCATGTTCGCCACCGGCGGCAGCTCGGCGGCGAGGCGGGGGTCGCGGCTCCAGCGCTACTACCGCGACGTCTCGATGTACCGGACGCACATCGGCGCGCAGTACGAGGTCACCGCGACGTCCGCGGGCCGCGTGCACCTCGGCCTGCCGCTGACGTTCTGAGCGGCCGGCGCGCTACGGGCGCACGGGTGTGGAGGCCACGTGCGCGATGAGCGTGCGGGTCGCCTCCAGCGCGCGGTCGCTGACGTGGTGCTCCGGATCGTCCTCGACGGAGACGGTGACGTCCGCGCCCGCCGCCCGGAGGATCCGCACGGTCTCGTGCACGCGGGCCAGCGGAACCCACGAGTCGCGGCTGCTCGTGGCGGCGAGCACCGGCACGCCGTCGAGGCGCCCCGCCGGCGTCGTGAGCTCGTCGTCCGTGCCGATGAGGCCGCCGGTGAGCAGCGCCACCCCGCCGTAGCGCCGCGGGCGGCGGGCGACGAGCTCGGCGGTCAGGCAGGCGCCCTGCGAGAACCCGCCGACCACGAGCCGTTCCAGCGGCACACCTGCCCCGAGCGCGTGCTGGACCGCCGCCTCGTACGCCTCCAGCGCCTGGCCCAGCCGGGGCTCGTTGGCGCGCACCGGCTCGATGAAGCGCTCGGGATACCACGAGCGCTCCGCCGCCAGCGGGATGACGTAGGCGACGTCGGAGAGCGCCAGGCGCTCCACCAGCGCGAGGATCTCTTCGGCGCCGTGGCCGCGCCCGTGCGCCAGCACGGCCGCCGCGGCGGCGCTCTCGAGCGGCGCGCCCGCCAGGACGGGCGGCGCGGCCAGGTGCGGGTTGCCGGTCATGCCGGGACGGGGGGCGCCGCGCCGGCGCCCCCGCTGCTGGCTAGTGCTGGTCCTGGCCGCCCCGCGTCTCCGGCGCGGCGTCGGACGCCGTCACCCCGACCATGGCCTCGTCGGTGTTGATCGGCTCGAGCTGGGCGATCTCGTCCCGGCGGTGCTCCCAGTGCGGCGGGATGCACATGTGCGTGCCGAGCTCGTCCTCCGACTCGTCGATCAGGAACCCCTGTGGCGTCGAGTACGCCAGCTCGAAGAGCGCGCCGCTCGGCGTTCGCAGGTAGACCGAGAAGAAGTACCCGCGGTCCTTGACGTCGGAGACGTCGGTGAAGCCCAGGCCGACGATCCAGTCCTTGACCACCGCCTGATTGTCGGCGGAGATCACGTCGAAGGCGTGGTGGTGGATGGTGCCCTCGCCGAACCACCAGCTGCCCTGTGGCCCGCTCTCCTCGAGCAGCTCGATCCGGCGTCCCGCGCCCTCGTCCGTTCCGATCTCGTACTGGTGATGCCGACCCTCGGAGCCGAGCTTGCGCCCGCCGAACGCCTTCGTCAGGAAGTAGTCCATCGGCTCGGGATCCATCAGCGCGATCGTCGTGCCCCAGGCGCCGTGGATCGCGTGCTCCGCCGGCACGTCGCCGCCGCTCTCGGCGACCGCGGGTCCCTGCGCGCCGACGAGGGCGAACGAGATGCCGGACGGCTCGTGGAAGACCAGCCGCTGCGTCCCGAACAGCTCCGTCTCCTCGACCTCGACGTTGTGGGAGCGCAGCCGGTCCGCCCAATAGCCGATCGAGTCGACCGGGACGGCGAGGTTGAGCTGACGCGTCTGGTTCGTTCCCCGCTTGCCCTTCCAGCCCTGCTGGCGGTACGGGAAGCTCGTGAGGACGGTGCTGAAGCCGCCGCTCTCCAGCTTGTTGGCGTAGTAGAGATGGTAGATCGGCAGCTCGCCGTCGAAGAGGACGGTCTTCTTGATGCTCTTCAGGCCGAGAACCCTGACGTGGAAGTCGTAGTCCTCCTGCGCTCCACCCGTGCAGTACGTCAGGTGATGGCTTCCCCGGATCGTGCCCTTGCCTGCCAACGTTCTCCTCTCCTTTCCGTCAGCCGCGATCCCCGAGCGGACCCCGCCGCCCGGGGCGGTCTCCGCGTCGCTCGATACGATCACGTGTGTACGCGCCGTACCCGCTCGGGGGCGCGCCGATGCAACGAGCGTGACCTGCGAGGCTCCGATGCCGCGGCCATGACGACGACGCCCGACCCGTTCACCTACGACGCCCTGCCGGGGCGCGTCGTGTTCGCTCCGAACGCCGCCCGCGACCGGCTCGCGGGCGTGCTCGATGACCTCGGGGCGCGGCGCGTCCTCGCCATCTTCGGTGAGCCGGAGCGGCCGCTCGCGGAGCCTCTCTGCGCGCCGCTGGGCGATCGCGTCGCCGGCGTCTTCACCGAGGTGCGGCCGCACGTCCCCGTCGAGGTGGCGCAGCGCGCCCGCGCCGCCGCCCGGGAGGCCGCCGCGGACGCCTTGCTGTGCATCGGAGGCGGCTCGACGACGGGCACGGCGAAGGCGGTGGCGCTCGAGTCCCGCCTGCCGATCGTCGCCGTTCCGACCACGTACGCCGGGTCCGAGGTCACCCCGGTGTGGGGGATGACCGAGGGCCGGCGCAAGACGACGGGGATCGACGCCGCTGTGCTGCCCAGGGTGGTGGTGTACGACCCGGTCCTGACGGTCGGCCTGCCCGCGTCGATCACCGGACCGAGCGCCATGAACGCCGTCGCCCACTGCGTAGAGGCGTTCTACGCGCCCAGGGCGAACCCGGTGTGCTCGCTGATGGCCGAGGAGGGCATCCGGGCGCTCGCCGCCGGCGCCCCGGCGGCGGTCGAGCGCGGCGACGACCTCGACGCCCGCAGCCTCACCCTCTACGGCGCCTACCTCGCGGGCGCCGCCTTCGCGAGCGCCGGCTCGGGGCTGCACCACAAAGTCTGCCACGCGCTGGGCGGGGCATTCGATCTTCCGCACGCGGAGATGCACACGATCGTGCTGCCGTACGTCATGGCGTTCAACGAGCCGGCGATCCCGGGCATCGCCCGGCGCGTCGCCGCCGCGCTCGGCCCGTGGGGCACCGACGGCGCCGCGAGCGGGCTCCAGCGCCTCGGCCGGGCGGTGGGGGCGCCGCACGGGCTGCACGACATCGGCCTGCGCGACGAGGACTTCGACGAGGCGGTGGCCGTCGTCGCCGAGAAGATCCCCGCCGACAATCCGCGCCCGGTCTCGGCGGACGATGTCCGCCGCATCCTCGACGGCGCCCGCCGGGGCGCGGCGGTGGCCGCGCGGGCCTCGAACGGCGTCTCCGCGACGCGCTGAGCGGCACCCGCGCGACGGTGCTCAAGCGCCGGCGGCCGGCACCCTGCGCTCCAGCCAGTCGAGGACGACGCCGAGCACCTCCCGGTTGTTGCGCTCGACCATCATCCCGTGGCCGTTGCCGCGCACGCCGTGGTCCTCCAGCCGGACGAGCTCCGCGTCGCAGCCGGCCTGCCGCAGGAACTCGACCGTGTGCGCGTCGAAACTGCGAAACAGCGACGCCTCGGCGGACACGTACGCGATCGGGATGCGGCTGAGGTTCGGCAGCCGGCGCGCCGGTTCCGCCTGAAGCATCAGCGGCGGCCCGCCCGGCACCGGCGAGGGCCGTTCCACCAGCTGCAGCTCGGAGGGATCCGCCGCGGGCGGGTCGTAGGTGATCGGGGCGGCGGTGAGGCCCCAGACGAGCGAGACACCGAGCAGCGGCAGGTCGGCGAACGGCGGGCCGATCGTCTCGAGCGCGACCAGCGCCTTGACCTGCTCGGGCCGCGCGTCGGCCATCAGCCATCCCGTCGGCCCGCCGGCCGACGAGGTGACGACGATGGCGGGCCCGATCCGGTCGAGCAGCTCCGCGCCCGCGCGCTGCTCGAACGCATGCGCCCGGGCGAAGTCGGCCATCATCGGTCCCGACGAGGCGGCTTGCTGCAGGAGCGCGGGATCGTCGCGCCCGCCGGTCCCCGGCCACTGCGTCTGCAGACGCGCCAGCGGATGCGACCCCTCGCCCTCCTTCGGCGACGCGAACAAGCCCTGGGCCGCTTCGAGCGGGAGCATCGGTCCCATCGATCCGAGCGCGTCGGGATGCAGCGGGCTGCGGCCGTGACCCGGCCGGTCCACGACGTAGACCGTGTACCCCTCCTGCACGAGCTGCGTGGCCCAGCCCGGCCGTCCGTCCGGGGTGCCGAGGTAGTCCAGGCCCTGGCCCCCGCCGCCGTGGATCAGCACGACCGGGTACGGGCGGCCGCCGTCGACGGGCGCCTCCCACTCCACGTACATCTGGCCGCGGGGCACGGTCCCGTACGGCACCGTGGCGAGCTCGATGCCCACCCAGAAGTATCCGCGCCGCGACGTAACCGGGTCGTACTCGCGCTCGTGATCGGCCATGGTGCCCCCTGTCGGTGGTCCTCGTTGCATACGCCGGCCGCGCAGGGGCACGGTATACGAGCGCGCGGTCCCGGCGTACCTCGCGTCAGGCCCGCCGCGACGCTCGTTCGCGGCCGCGCCGGCCGAGGCCGAATATGATCGCGGAGGACGTTCCGACGGGCCGCCGGCGGGCGCGGCCCACGGGCTCATCGGGGGCGAGGGGGAGCACGCGGTGCACACATTCCCACGGCCGGCAGAGCAGTACCTCTTCGCGCGGCGCCGGCCCGTCCAGGGCACGTGCCCGGAGTGCGGCGCCGCGGCGCTGGCGGAGTACCGCGTGCTCAGCGACGGCGGCCTCTGGGACGTCCGCAAGTGCCAGCGGTGCCTTGCGTCCGTCGAGCGCACCCGTGCGCCGCGCTATGGCTCCTACGTCCCGCTCGGACTCGAGCCCTGACGCCATGATCGGGGTCGACGTCGGAGGGACCTTCACCGACGTCGTGGAGATCCGCGACGGCCGCGTCTCCGTGACGAAGGTGCCGAGCAGCCAGACCGATCCGGCGCAGGCCGTCGTGGAGGGCGCCCGCCGGCTCGGGGTCGAGGGCGTGCCGGTCTTCAACCACGCGAGCACGATGGGCCTGAACGCCGTGATCACCCGGCAACTGCCCAAGGTCGCGTTCCTGACGACCGACGGCCACCGCGACATGCTCGACCGCGGGCGGGTCTGGCGTCCGCCGGACCGCCAGACGGACCCGAGCTGGCGGCGGCCGTTCGGGGACGCCTCGAAGCCCCTCGTCCCGCGCTACCTGCGCCGCGGCGTGCCGGAGCGCATCGCCGCCGACGGCAGCGTCCTGATGGCCCTCGACGAGACCGAGGCGCGCCGCCAGCTCGCCGTCTTCGGGCGGTGCAACGTCGAGGGCGTGGCGATCTGCCTGCTCAACGCGTACGTCAACCACGCCCACGAGGAGCGGTTGCGGGAGCTCGTCCATGAGGTGCTGGGCGACGTCCCGGTCTCGATCTCGTCGGAGACCTCGCCGCTGGCGAAGGAGTACGCCCGCGCGTCCACGACGGTCATCGACGTGGTGATGAAGCTCATCTTCGACGCGTACTCGCACCGGATCGACGACGAGCTGCGTGCGCTCGGCTTCAGGGGCGAGCTGAACTTCGCGGACTGCGCCGCCACGCTGCTGCCCTGGCGGGAGGCCCTGCGGAAGCCGTCCCGGATCGTCTTCGCCGGACCCGCGGCCGGGACCATCGCGAGCACCCGGCTCGGCGAGGCGATCGGCGACCGCAACCTGATCTGCGCCGACGTCGGGGGCACGTCGACCGACGTCTCGCTGGTGGTCGACGGCCGGCCCTTCCTCAACAACACCTTCGAGCTGGAGCACGACCTCGTGATCAACGCGCTGTCGACGGAGGTGGTCAGCGTCGGCGCGGGCGGCGGCAGCATCGTCGGCATCTCACCCTCCGGTGACGTCACGGTGGGTCCCGGCAGCGTGGGCTCGGAGCCGGGCCCGGCGTGCTATGGCCGCGGCGGGACGCTCCCCGCGGTGACCGATGCCTGCCTGCTCATGGGCATCCTGGCGCCCGAGGGCTTCGCCGCCGGCCAGGTGCGGCTGGACCCGGCTCTCGCCCGCCGCGCGTTCGAGGGCCTCGACACGCCGCTGCCGGTCGACCGGCGGATCGCCTTCGCCTTCCGCATCGCCGTCGCCAACATCGCCGAGGAGATCGCGAACATCGCGATACGCCACGGCGTCGATCCGCGCGACTTCTCGCTGATGTCCTACGGCGCCGCGGGGGGCATGCTGCTGCCGGCGACGCTCGACCTGCTGCACGTGCGTCGCGTCGTCATCCCGCCCCATCCCGGGCTCTTCTCGGCGCTCGGACTGCTGAGCACGGATCGCGTCTATTACGACAGCCGGAGCGCATACGTGCTGCTCACGCCGCAGAGCGCGCCGCAGATCGCCGCCGTGTACGAGCTGATGGAGCAGCGCCTCCGCGCGCGCGCCGGCGTCGGCAGGGACGCCGAGGACGTCACGCTCCGCCGCAGCTTCGACGGGCGGCTGGTCGGCCACAGCTGGGAGACGCCGTTCATCGAGATTCCGAGCGGACCGATCACCGGGGACACCGTTCAGGAGCTCGTCGAGCGCTTCCACGACGTCTACGAACGGCGTTACGGCAACCGCTTCCCGTACGTGCCGGTGCAGGGCGTGACCTACCGTGTCGAGCTTGTCGTGCGGTCGGAGAAGGTGCAGTACGCCGCCGGCAAGCCCGAGCGCACGGCCCAGGTGCGGCCGGAGGGCATGCTCGACCTGCGCCACTACGCCGACGAGCCGCTGCAGGCGGCGGAGTACCGGCGCGAGAGCCTGCCGGTGGGCGCTCGCGTCGAAGGACCGGCGATCATCCGCGAAGCGCTGTCGACGACGTTCGTCTGTCCGGGACAGGTCGCGGAGGTCGGCACGGTCGGCGAGATCTCGATCGAGGCCGCGACACGCGCGGCGGGCGGGAGCGACCGGTGGCCCTGACCTCGCCGGTTCCCGCGCCGCTCATCCGCGACCTCTCCGACGAGCAGTTCGCCCGGCGCTACGGCTGCGACCGCTTCAGCGCCACCGTGCTCGCCAACCGCTACGGCTACATCGTCGAGCACATGTGCGGTCGGCTCCTCACCGCGGCGTTCTCGCCGATCCTGCGCGACTTCTACGACTTCGCGGCCACCGTGAGCGGACCCCCGGAGCTGGACTACGCCACGCCCGCGATGAGCGCGACGATCCTGCTCTTCACCGGGACGATGACCGACTCGGTGCGCAACACGGTCGAGGAGTACGGCGTCGAGAACGTCGAGCCCGGCGACGTCATCATCGCCAACGATCCCTACCGGATGGGAACGCACGTCAACGACGTGCTGTTCGTGCGACCGGTGTTCCACGAGGGCCGGCTCGCCGGCTTCGTCAATCTCAAGGCTCACCAGCTCGACATGGGCGGGACCGTGCCGGGGGGGTTCAGCGCCGCCAAGTCGAGCGTCTTCGAGAACGGGCTCGTGCTGTCCCCGCGACCGCTCCTGAAGGCGGGCCGTCCCGTCCGCGAGACGTGGACGCTGATCTACGCCAACGTGCGCTTCGGCGAGCTGCTGTACCCCGACATGCAGACGATCTGCGTGAACCTGGACCTCGGCGAGCGCCTCCTCTGCGAGACGCTCGAGCGCTATGGGGCCGGCGCCGTCCACGGGGCCATGGAATACGCCTGCGACCGGTCGGCCGAGCACATGGAGCGGGCGCTCGACCGCATCCCCGACGGCGCCTGGGAGGGCGAGGACGTCCTCGACTGCGACGGCGTCGACGACTCGGAGGAATACCGCGTGCGCGTCCGGGTCACCAAGGTGGGGCGCCGCGCGGAGGTCGACTTCAGCGGCACGTCGCGGCAGGCGCGCACCTGTGTCAACGCCACCGCGCTCGACGCGAAGACGTCGGTCGGCGTCGCGTTCAAGTACCTGCTGGACCCCCGCACGCCGTTCACCTCGGGGACCGCGCGGCCGATCGACCTGATCCTGCCCGAGCAGACGGTGGTGAGCGCCCTCCCGCCGGAGGGCGGCGTCTTCGTCTACTGGGAGCTCAACCAGGTCGTCCTGTCGGCGGTCCTGCGGGCGCTCGCCCAGGCCGTCGGTCCCGGCGCGATGGGCGGGGACCGCGGTAGCGCGGACCTCCACAACGCGACCGGCCTGCTTCCCGACGGAACGCCCTGGGTGTCGGCCGCGCAGTGTGGCGGCGAGGTCGGCCCGTACGGCGCCAACCGGCACGGGGACGCCGACAGCCAGATGCTGTCCTATCAGGCCAACGGCATCGGCATGGCGATCGAGGCGATCGAGTCCGGGGCGCCGGTCGTCGTCATGCGCCACGAGATCGAGCCCGACACCGGCGGCCCCGGGACGCACCGGGGCGGTTGCGGGGTCGTCCGCGACTCGGTCTGGCTCCAGCCCGCCCGCCACTTCTTCATGTCGTTCCGCTACAAGCACGCGCCGGGATTCGGCGTGCAAGGCGGCGGCGACGGGGCGGGCGGCGGCATCTGGATCTGGGACGCGGAGCCGGACGGGTTCCCGGGCCGGACGCCGCTGACCCCGGAGGCGTATCGCCGCGCGGCGCCGGTCGGGGGCGTGCTCGATCCCGACACGAACGTCCCGTCCCGCGACGGCGCGTACGTCTATGTCCTGGAGCGGCCCTTCTGGGAGACGCGCCCCATGGCGGTCCTGCGCTTCCTCACCAACGGGGGCGGCGGGTGGGGCGATCCCCTCGAACGGGAGCCCGAGCGCGTCAAGCTCGACGTGCGGGACGGGTACGTGACGATCGAGGGCGCCGCGCGCGACTACGGCGTCGTCGTCTCCGGAGATCCGGACGAGGACCCCGAGAACCTCGTCGTACACGCCGAGGCGACGCGCAGGCTGCGCGCGGAACAGCGGCGCACACGGTCACGAACGGCACCGACGGCCTGAGCGTGTCGCGTTGACCGCCCACGCCAGGGGCACACCGGTAGCGCCAGAACCAAGCGCCGGCGGATCGGGCCACCGGATCGCACCGGTGGACGGCGCCGGCGACGAGCTCCGAGGGGAGGAACCTCGTGTCCGACCGGGTCTACAAGTCCGTCGAGATCACCGGATCATCGCCGGACGGCATCACGCAGGCGGTGAGCAACGCCATCGGCAAGGCGTCGGAGACGCTGCGGCACCTCGACTGGTTCGAGGTCGTGTCCATCCGCGGTCACGTCGCTGACGGCGCCGTCGACCATTACCAAGTGACGATGAAGGTCGGCTTCCGCCTCGAGTAGACCGCTCCTCCGCGACCGGCGCCCGGCCCCGGCCGCAGATGTCGCCGTCGGGTTTGAGCATCGCCGCCAGCGCACATACCGGAGTGGAAGGCACCGTCGTCTTGCCGGGAAGGAGAGCGCATGACCGAGGGAACCACCACGACCGCCGATCGCGGTGCGGCGCCGCCCTCGCCGGACGAGTTGCTGGAACGGGCGCGCGGCCTGCAGCCGCTGATCGACCGGCATGCCGACGAAGGCGAAGCGCGGGGCAAGCTGGCGGACGAGGTCGACGACGCGCTCCACGAGCAGGGCATCTTCGGGATGTGGGTCCCCCGCGAGCTCGGCGGCTCGGAGGTGCCCCCGACGAAATCACTGGAGGTGCTGGAGGCGATCGCCTACGCGGACGCGTCGGCCGGCTGGGTCGTCATGGCGGCGTCGCTCGCGATCGGCACCGGCGCGGGCTATCTGCCCGACCAGGCGGTCCAGCAGCTCTTCGGCGGCGAGCGCTTCCCGGTGATCGCCGGTCAGGGCACCCGCGCCGGCACGGCGGTGGCACACGACGGCGGCTTCCTGGTGAGCGGATCGTGGAACTTCGCCTCGGGCATCAAGCACGCCGGCTGGATCCACACCGCCGCGATGATCGAGGGCACGCAGGAGGTCCGCATCTTCGTGCTGCCCGTGGAGAAGGCGACGCTGATCGAGAACTGGGACGTGATGGGGCTGCGCGGCACGGGCAGCATCGACTACACCATCGATCAGGTCTACGTCCCCGACGAGTTCACACACTTCTCGACGCTCCAGAAGGGCCTGCGCGGCGGCAGCCTCTACAACCTCGGGATCATCAACTTCGCCCACATCTGTCACGCCGGCTGGGCGCTCGGGGTCGGGCGGCGGATGCTCGACGAGCTGCGCGACCTGGCGCAGGCCCGCACCGGGCGGCTCGCGGGGCTCATCGACAGCGACAGCTTCCTGGGTGAGTTCGCGCAGGCCGAGGCGAGGTTCCGCGCCGCGCGGGCGTTCGAGCTCGAGACCTGGGCAGACGTGGAGCAGACCATCCAGCGCGACGAGCCGATGACGCAGCGCCAGGAGACGCTCGTGCGCCTCGCCCTCAACCACGTCACCTGGGCGGCGCACGACGTCGCGATCTTCGTCTACAAGTCGGCGGGGACGACCGCGCTTCGCCGCGGCACGATCCAGCGCTTCTTCCGCGACATGCACGGCGGCACCCAGCACTTGACGTCCTCGCCGCCGATCCTCTGGAACTGCGGGCGCGAGCTGCTCGGTCTGGCCACGGACAAGGTCTGGTTCTTCGAGGACCTGATCGACGCCGACAAGGCGCCGGCGACGCGCTGACCGGAGCGGGCGGGCCCGCGCGGCCGCGGCGGGCGGGCCCGCCCCTCCGGACGACTACCGCGGCTGGTCCGCGACGTAGGCGATGGTCTGCGGCCCCTCGGGCAGCACGCACACCGTCGACTGCGGCCCGGCGCGGTCGAGCGCCTCGGTCACCGTGCCGGCGATGTCGTGCGTCTGCTCGAGATGCGCCGAGCGCAGCTCCTCGTCGGTCAGATGATCGGTGTGCATGACCACGCGCGCGTGGTGCTGGACGTTCGCCTGGATCTGGAACTGCCACTGGTCGGCCGTCACCACGTCGACGGATTCGATGGCCCTCAGGAACGCGCGCGGCGACGGGTGGGCCGTGAGCAGCTCCCGGTAGGAACCGTGGCCCGGGAAACCGTCGCGGCACTCGGCCGCGCACACGATCAGGCCGCCGGGCTTGACCACCTTGGCGGCAGCGGCCATGCCCTTCACCGCCTGGTAGAGGTTCTGGTCGAGCGGATAGCCGCTGTTGCTGGTCACGACGACGTCGAACGGCGCGGCCACCGCGCGCATGGCGTACGTGCGAGCCGCGGCGCACGCCGCGGCGTGCATCCGGCCCAGCTCGCCGGCGAACGCGGCGATGATGCGCTGCTCGCGATTGAGGATCACGTCGAACGCGAAGTGCGGCGCCGCGGCTGCGGCGGCCGCGCGGATGTCGTCGTGGACCGGATTGCCCTCGATCACGCCCCACGTGGCGTGGGGGTCGCCGATCCGCTTGGCGTTGTGCAGCACGAGCACCGTGTCGAGGCCCGCGAGGCCCGGCGCGACGAGCTTCGGCCCTCCGCTGAAGCCGGCGAAGAAGTGCGGCTCCACGAACCCGGTCGTGATCCGCACGTCCGCCTCGACCCAGCGGCGGTTGAGCCACACCGGAACGCCGTCACCGCGCTCGCCGAGGAACACCAAGCTGTCGCGGTCGCGCGCGTCGTGGTTCACCACGTGCACCCGGCCGAAGACCTCGTCGCCGAGCATCGCGCGGATCTCGGCGTCGGTGTTGCCGCGGTGCGTGCCGGTGGCGACGAGCACGACGACGTCGTCCAGGTCGATCCGGCCGTCGAGCTCCTCGAGGACGGCGGGGATCATCAGGTGGCGCGGCTGCGGGCGTGTGCCGTCGCACATCGAGATCGCGACCCCGGCGCCGCGCCGCGCGATGTCGCGCAGCCGCGGGCCCGCCGTGGGCGCTTCCAGGGCGTGGCGCAGCACCGCGCGCTGATCGTCGGCGCCCGGGTGGTACGCCGGCTCGACGACCGTCGTGCGGCCATCGGGCAGCTCGGTCTCGAGCCCTCGCTCGCCGTACGCAAGGCGGACCCGCATCGGTCTCAGGCCCCGGTCAGGTAGCCGCCGTCGATGGGAAGCCCGATGCCGGTGACGAACGCCGCCCGGTCCGACAGCAGGTAGGCGACCGCGAACCCCACCTCCTCCGGCTCGCCGACGCGCTTGATCGCCTGCGGCGCGATCAGCGCCGCGACGAAGTCGGGCGGCGAGGCGTCCATCAACGGCGTGCGAATCGCGTTCGGGCAGACCGCGTTCACGCGTACGCCGTGCTCGCCGAACTCCATCGCCGCGTTCTTGGTCAATCCGAGGATGCCGTGCTTGCTCGCGACGTAGACGCTGATGTCGCGCACCGCGCACAGGCTCGCCACCGACCCCACGTTGACGATCGCCCCGCCGCCCTGCGTGACCATCTGGTCGATCTGGTACTTCATGCCGAGGAAGGCGCCCTTGAGGTTGACGCCGAGGATCCAGTCGTACTCCTCCTCGCTCACGTCGGGGAGCGGCTTGTGCGTCGCCACGCCGGCGTTGTTGACGGCGTAGTCGAGGCGCCCGTGACGCTCGACGACGTGGCGGACGAGCGCCTCGTCCTCCGCGGCCTGCGTCACGTCGCACGCGACGAACTCCGCCGTGCCGCCCTCCTGCTCGATCAGCCGCACCGTCTCCTCGCCCCCGGCGCGCGAGCGCTCGAGGTCCGAGACGACGACCGCGGCTGCGTCCTCGCGGGCGAGCTCGAGGGCGATGCCGCGTCCGATCCCGCCCGCCGCACCCGTCACGAGCCCCGCCTTGCCGCTCATCAGGCCGGCCATCTGTGCCCCTCTCCCGCCGGGGTCACCCGGCTGCCCGGATCACGAGCTTCATCACGTCGGCCGGATTGCGCATCGCGTGCTCGATCGCCGCGGGCGCCTCCTCCAGCGGCCGCTCGTGCGTGATCAGGCGGCGAACGTGATCCTGGCTCGCGCCGACGATCCGCACCGCCTCGGCGAAGCGCTCCGCGTCGCAGACGCTCGAGCCGAGCATGTCGAACTCCTTCGCCGTGAAGTTCCAGATCGGCAGCCGCACCTCGTCGTGCGAGATGCCGACGATCACCACCCGGCCCGCGGACACCACCATCTCGACCGCGTCGCGGATGGCGGCGGGACTGCCGGTGCAGTCGACGACCAGCTGCGGTCCCTCGCCGCCCGACCACTCGCGCACGTACGCGACGGCGTCGTCGCGCTCGCCGAGGTTCACCGTCTCTGCGCCGGCGGTCGCCGCGAGGTCGAGGCGGCTCTGGACGAAGTCGGTGATGATCGCCTCGGCGCCCCGGGCGCGGGCGCAGAGAACGGCCGCCTGGCCGATCGGGCCCGCGCCGAGCACGGCGACGTGCTCACCCTCCGCGAGCCGGCCGCGGTGGACGGCCCAGGCCGCGACCGACATCGGCTCGACGAACGCGGTCGCCACGGGATCCTGGTCGCCGACCGGGAACGCCTGCCCGGCGGGCACGACGAGGCGCTCCTGGAGCGCCCCGTCGGTGTGGATGCCGATCAGCCGGAAGTTCGGGCACACGTTTCCCCGGCCGATGCGGCAGGCGTAGCAGCGCCCGCACGACGACAGCGGCCACACCGCCACCCGGGCGCCGACCTCCAGCTCGGATGGGCAGTCCGGCCCGACCGCCTCGATCACCGCCGCGAACTCGTGCCCCTGCACGCGCGGGAACTGCGGGCCGAACTCGGGCGGGAGCGCGAGCTCGCCGGTCATGAAGTGGTAGTCCGATCCGCAGACGCCGATCGCCTCGGGCCGGACGAGGATCTCCCCGGCCGCCGGTTCTCGCGGCGCCGCGACGTCGCCGACCTCCATGGTCCCGGCCTGGCGGGTCACGACCGCTCGCATCGCGCCTCCTCTGCGGTCATCACCGCTTGTCGCGGCTTCCGCCGCGCTGCCGCAGGCGGTAGCCGATCGGGAACAGGACGAGGTCGAAGCGTCGCGACAGGCGACCCCACAACCCTTCCGGCATGAACAGCATGACGGCGATCGCCACGACCCCCAGGAGCACGAGGTACCACTCGCCCCAGCCGGACAGGAACTCCTGGAGCGCGTAGAACACGAGCGCCCCGACGACGGGCCCCTCGATCGTCCCGACGCCGCCGATGACCGTCATGAAGAACGCATTGGCGCTGTAGTTCACGCTGAAGATCGACGCCGGCTCCACCCGCAGGGCGTTCAGGAAGATCACCGCCCCCACCGCGCCGAAGCCGGCGGCCGACACGAGGTACGGGATGCGCCGCGCGCGGTCCGTCCCGACGCCGAGCGACGAGGCGGCGAGCTCGTCGTCGCGCACCGCACCGGCGTCGAGCCCCGTCCGGCTGCGCATCAGGAACCAGATGGCCGCGAGCGAGGCGACCGCGACCACGAGCGAAGCCCAGTAGGTCAGCGCCGTGCGGACCGTCGGCGAGTAGTCCAGCGCCGTCGGCAGCGACGCGCCCTCGCCGCCGCCGAGGGCCGGGATCGTGATGACCAGCAGGCGGAACGCCTCGGCCACGACCCAGGTCGCGATCGCGAAGTAGGCGCCGCGCGTCCGGAACAGCGCCACCGACAACGGCACGGCGATCACCAGGGCGATCAGCGCGGCGAAGGGGATCGCGACATACCCGTTCATCCCGGAGCGCGTCAGCACGAGCACCGAGTAGGCGCCGACGCCGAGGAACGCCTGCTGGCCGAACGAGATGAGCCCCGCGTAGCCGGCGAGCAGGTTCCACAGCGACGCCATCGCGACGAGCAGCAGGATTCCCGTCAAGGTGTTCTGCGTCGAGCTGCCGAACGAGAACGGCACGAAGGCGAGCAGGACCACGAGCGCCGCGAACCCGACGAGGGCGCCGCGCGAGAGGCGGTCGAGCCGCGTGACCACGTACCCGCGTTCGCTCGGCGCCACGGTGCCGGCCGCGGCCGGCGCCTGCGAGGCCTGGCTGCCGATCTCGGCGCTCATCCCTGCCAGGTTCCCGGGAACAGCCCGCGCGGGCGGAACAGCAGGAACACGAGGAAGACCCCGTGCCCCGCGAGCAGCGCGTACTGCGGGTCGATCTCCGCGGCGACGGTCTGCGAGACGCCCAGCAGCACGCCGCCCACGAGGGTTCCCCAGAGCGACCCGAGCCCGCCGATGACGACGGCCTCGAATGCGAACAGCAGCAGCGTGACGCCGCTGTTCGGATCGAAGCTCGACTGGATCCCCGTCGAGATGCCGGCGATGGTCGCCGTCAGCACCGCGAACGCGGTCACCGCGCCGAACACCTGGTGGTTGTTGACGCCGACCAGGCGGACCGTGCTCTGGTCGTCGGCGGTCGCGCGGATGATCCTGCCCGGCTGCGTGCGACTCAGGAAGAGCTGCACGCCGCCCAGGATCCCGACCGCGAGCACGAACACGATGACGCTCACCCAGCCCACCGACGTCGTGCTCGTGATGTCCAGGCTCGCGGTTCCGATGTCGCCGACCGGGATCGACCGCACGTCGGAGGTGAACGCCGCCAGCAGGACGTTGGCGATGATGATCGACAGCGCGAACGTGACCAGCGGCGTCGCGAACTCGCCGGATTTCGCCGTCCGGTCGAACAGCAGGCGCTGGAGTGCGTAGCCGAACGCGGCCATGATCGGCAGCGCGAGGACGATCGCCACGGCCGCCGGCAGGCCCAGGCGGCGGATGCCCTCACTGCACAGGTACGCGCCGACCACCGCGAGGGCGCCGTGCGCGAGGTTGACGATGCGCATGACGCCGAACATGAGCGAGAGCCCCGCGGCGAAGAGCGCGTACGCGCCGCCGAGCAGGATCCCGTGGATGACCGCATCGAGCCACCTCATTCGGCCGCCACCTTCTCTTGAAGCGCCTTGCTCGTCCCGAAGTACGCCGCGACCACCTCGTCGCGCGTCACGTCACCGGGGCGGCCGGAGAGCACGATCCGGCCCTCCAGCATGCAGTAGAGCCGCGTGCAGACCTCCATCGCCAGCTCGAGGTCCTGCTCGACGAGCAGCAGGCTCGTGCCCTGCGCGATGACGGTCCGCAGCGAGTCGTAGAGCTGCTCGACGATGACGGGAGCGAGGCCGAGCGACACCTCGTCGATCATCAGCAGCCGCGGGTTGGACATCAGCGAGCGGCTGATCGCGACGGCCTGCTGCTCGCCGCCCGACAGGGCGTCGGCGCGCCGGCGGCGCAGCTTCGCGACCAGCGGGAACGTCTCGTACACCCGTTCGATCGACCAGTCGCCGCTGCGATCCGGATGCGCGCCGACCTGCAGGTTCTCCTCGACGGTGAGGCTCTTGAACAGCCGCCGCCCCTCCGGCGTCAGCGACAGGCCGAGCGCGACGCGACGGTAGTCGGACAGCGCCGTGATGTCCTCACCATCCCACCGGACGCGACCCGTTCCGGGCGCCTTCGCCCCGGCGAGCGTCTGCAGCAGCGTGGACTTGCCCGCGCCGTTGGCGCCGATGAGGGCGACGGTCTCGCCGGCGTGGACCTCGAGCGACACGTCATGCAGCGCCCGGAGAGGCCCGTAGTACACGTCGAGCGAGTCGCCCTCGAGCAGCGGCGTGCCTTGCGTCGGCGTGCGGGGGGCGTCGCTCATAGGACCTTCGACCCTGCCTTGCCCATGTAGGCCTCCACGACGCGCGGGTCGCTCATCACCTCGGCGGGCGGCCCGTCGGCGATGATCTCGCCGAGGGCCAGGGCGGCGACCCGATCGACCAGCTGCACGAGCGCGCGCAGGACGTGCTCGACCCACAGGATCGTGACGCCGGACCCGTGCAGCTCCTTGAGCAGCGCCACCAGCGACACGCTCTCCGGGTCCGTGAGGCCGCCCGCGATCTCGTCGAGCAGGAGCACCGACGGGCTGGTGGCGAGCGCGCGTGCGAGCTCGAGCCGCTTGCGGTCGAGCAGGCCGAGGTTCTCCGCGTTGAGGTTCGCCTTGTCGAGGAGACCGACGCGCTCGAGGGCCAGCACCGCGGCGTTGGCCGCATCCGAGCCCTTCAGGTCGCTGCCCCGGAAGGCGCCGACGAGCGCGTTCTCGAGCACGGTGAGCCCGCCGAACGGACGCGGGATCTGATGCGAGCGCCCGAGGCCCAGCGCGCAACGGCGCTGCGCGGACAAGTGGGTGATGTCCTGGTCCTTGAGCCAGACGTGCCCCGCCTTCGCCCGCTTCTCGCCCGTGATGATGTCGAGCAGCGTCGACTTGCCGGCGCCGTTGGGGCCGACGATGCCGATCGCCTCGCCCTCGGCGACGCGAAGCGAGACGTCCCGCAGCACGACCGTCGCGCCGAACGACATCGCGACGCCCTCGACGGCGAACGCCGTCCCGACTACGGGCTCGCGCGCCGCGGCGGGAGCGCTCATACGCGCGCGTCGGGCAGGGGTTGGAGCTCCCCCGTGACCTTGACGTCGGGGGCGAGCGTGTTGTCGATGATGTTCAGGTCGAAGGGGTACTTGCCCTGACCCCTGACCCACTGCGTCGGGAAGATCGGGTTGACGTGCACGTTCGGCGTCGGGCCGCCACCGAAGTCGTACGGCCCGACCAGCGTGTCGCCCTTCATCTTGATGAGGGTGCTGGCCAGGGCGTCCTTGTCCTTCGGTTCCGGCGTGTTCTCGATCAGCTGCGCCGCGACCTCGAAGGCCGCGTACCAGAACGCCGACGGCTGGTGCCACTGCTTGCCGATCTCGCGCTCGTAGCCGTCGCCGAACTCCTTCGACGTCATGCCGTTGAGCTGCGACGTGTACGGCACGTCCGGTGTCCACCAGGCGCTCGTGCACAGGTTCTCGCCCAGGTCGCCGAGCGACTCGACGGCGGCCGGGAACAGGATCGCCTTGTGGATGTAGGCGCCGTAGGGCCGGTAGCCGGACTGCCGGGCCTGCCGCCAGAACGTCGCGAAGTTCGGCGTGTCCGGGCAGCCGGTCAGGATCCCCGCGTCGCCCTGGCGGAATCGCCCGATCTGCGTGCTGTAGTTCTGGGACGGCTCGGCGTAGGGGCCGGGGTCGACCAGCTCGTAGCCGATCTCCTTGATCGCCGGGGTGAACACCTCACGGAACGTGTCGCCGTCCACGTTGTTGGGCCACAGCGCGCCGATCGTCTGGTTGCCGCTCTGCTCGCCCATCTGCTCGAAGACCGGCGGGACACCCTCGACCTCGACGCTGCCGCCGGGGAAGAACAACGCGCCGTAGCGGAAGCCCTTGTCCTTGGTGCCGCCGCGGCCCATGAACCAGCTCTCCCACGGGTTCAGGGTGACGATGTGTGGAACGCCCTGAGCCTCGGCCTGGTCCGAGACCGGGTTGCCGATGGTCGGCGTGCCCCCGGTGATGATCAGGTCGACCTTGTCCTCGAGCATGGCCTGCCGTGCGACCTCGGCGGCGCGCGCCTGATCCGAGGCGGCGTCCTTGGCGACGATCTGCACGGTGTACTTCTTGCCGTCTCCGCCCGTGATGCCCTTCCTGTACGCCTCCCGGACGAGCGACAACACGTACGGGTCGCCCTCGTTGAAGCCGGCCAGCGGTCCGGTCTGCGGCCGGATGTAGCCGATCTTCAGCGTCGTCCCGCCCCCGCCGCCGCCCGAGTCGTCCTCGCTCAACCCGCAGGCCGACAGGAGGGACCCCGACGCGAGCAGCACCCCGCCGGCCCCCGCTCGTTGCAGCAATTCGCGCCGACGCAGGCCGTATGCGGTATCGCTCATCACTCTCCCCCCCGAAGCGGGAATGCGGAAGCCGGGAAGCCGGTGCCTGGTGTTTCCCCCGGGCACTCGCACGGCAAACGGTCGTGGTCCCGGCTGACACCGAGCCGTCGAGACGTGCGCCCGGGACGGCACCTGACGGCGCGCTCGACGGTTAGGAGATGCGCCGCGCGGTTAGGATTCGCCGCTGTACGACGCCGGCGCGGGTCACGGCCCGTCCTGGCGTGAGGCGCCGAGTCGCGGCGTGGCGCGGTCACGCGCGTGATTGATCCAGGAGCGTGAGATGAGCACCCGGAACCTGGCCGACGAAGCGCTTACGCGGGCGGTCCTCGCCAGCTTCGAGGGGGCGCGGTCGGCGCGCTTCCGCGAGCTGGCGGACAGTCTCGTGCGCCACCTGCACGCCTTTGCCTCGGAGGTCGGGCTGACCGAGGAGGAGTGGTTCCAGGGCATCGACTTCCTGACCCGGACGGGGCACATCACCGACGAGCGCCGGCAGGAGTTCATCCTCCTGTCCGACGTGCTCGGACTCTCGATGCTGGTCGTCGGCATCAACAACCGCCGCCCGCCGCAGGCGACCGAGTCGACGGTGTTCGGGCCGTTCTTCGTCGAGGGCTCGCCGGGCTTCTCCAACGGCGACGACCTGGCGAACGGCGCGCCCGGCGAGCCGTGCCTGATGCAGGGGCGGGTGCTGAACCTCGACGGCGAGCCGGTGCCCGGCGCCCACCTCGAGGTGTGGATGGCGGACAAGGACGGCTTCTACGACGTGCAGTACGACGACCTCGACGAGCCGCGCGGGCGCGGGCACCTGAGCGCCGACGACCGGGGGCGCTGGTGGTTCTGGTCGGTCAAGCCGGAGGCCTACCCGATCCCCGCCGACGGGCCGGTGGGCGGCCTGCTCGACGCGGCGGGCCGTCACCCGATGCGCCCGGCGCACGTGCACTTCCTCGTACGCGCCCCCGGCTACCAGCGGCTGATCACGCACGTGTTCGTCGACGGCGACCGCTACCTGGACTCGGACGCGGTCTTCGGCGTGCGCAGCAACCTCATCACGGCCTTCGAGCGCCGGGAGGCCGGCACGGCGCCCGACGGACGCGAGATGCCGACCCCGTACTGGGTCATGGCCTATGACATCGTGCTCGCGCCGGGCGAGGGCGGCGACGACCGGTCGCGGCCCGCCGAACAGGTCGAGACCTCGGACAGGGGCGGGACGTGAGCATGCCCATCGAGACGGACGTGCTGATCGTCGGCAGCGGGCCGGCCGGCGCCTCGGCCGCGGTGTTCCTCAGCACCTACGGCGTGGACAACATGGTCGTGACGAAGTACCGCTGGACGGCGAACTCGCCGCGCGCGCACATCACGAACCAGCGCACGATGGAGATCATGCGCGACGTCGGCCTCCAGGCCGAGATCGAGGCCAAGGCCGTCCCGAACGACCTCATGGGCGACACGGTGTTCTGCACGAGCCTCGCCGGTGACGAGCTCGCCCGACTCCATACGTGGGGCACGCACCCGCGCCGCTTCGCGGACTACCGACTCGCCAGTCCGGTACTGCACAACGACACCCCGCAGGACATCCTCGAGCCGATCCTCGTCGGCGCCGCGGCGGCGCGCGGGAGCCGGGTGCGGTTCGACACCGAGTACCTGTCGCTTCAGCAGGACGCCGACGGGGTGACGGCGACGGTCGGAGATCGCCTCACCGGCGAGCGCTACGAGATCCGCGCCAAGTACCTCATCGGTGCCGACGGCGGCCGCAGCAAGGTCGCACAAGACATCGGCCTCCCCATGGAGGGCCAGATGGACGTGGCGGGCTCGATGAACATCATCTTCCACGCCGATCTCTCCCGGTACGTCGCCCACCGCCCGAGCGTCCTGTACTGGGTGCTGCAACCGGGGGCCGATGTCGGAGGCATCGGACTGGGCCTCGTCCGGATGGTCCGGCCGTGGGACGAGTGGCTGATCGTGTGGGGCTACGACATCGACGAGGCGCCGCCCGAGGTCGACGAGCAGTTCGCCACCAAGGTCGCCCACGAGCTGATCGGCGACGACACCATCCCGATCACGCTGCGCTCCACCTCGCTGTGGTCCAACAACAGGATGTGGGCCGCCCGGTATGCCGAGGGCCGCGTGTTCTGCATGGGCGACGCCTGCCATCGCCATCCCCCCTCGAACGGCCTCGGCTCCAACACCTCCATCCAGGACGCCTACAACCTCGCCTGGAAGCTCGCCCTCGTCCTGCAGGGCAAGGCGGCGCCCTCGCTGCTCGAGTCCTACGACGCCGAGCGCGCCCCCGTCGGCAAGCAGATCGTCGCGCGCGCGAATCAGAGCATCGAGGAGTTCGCACCGATCTTCGACGCCCTCGGTGTCCTCGACACGACCGACCCCGAGCAGATGCGCGCGAACATGGAGGTGCGCAAGGAGGATTCGGCCCGGGGCGCCGAGGCGCGCGAGAAGCTGCGGGCGGCGATCGAGTTCAAGAACTACGAGTTCAACGCCCACGGCGTCGAGCTCGGCCAGCGCTACCGCTCCGCCGCTGTCGTCCCCGACGGGACCCCCGAGCCGCCGTACGACCGCGACCCCGAGCTCTACTACCACCCGACCACGTGGCCCGGGGCCCGCCTGCCTCACGTCTGGCTGGAGCACCAGGGCGAGAAGCTCACGAGCCACGACGTCGCCGCCAAGGGCGAGAAGGTCTCCACGCACGACCTCGCCGGAAAGGGGCGCTTCGCGCTCTTCACCGGCATCGGCGGCGAGGCGTGGACGCATGCCGCGGCCCGGGTGAGCGCGCGCACCGGCGTCGAGATCGCGGCCTATGTCATCGGGCCCGGCCGCGAGGTGCTCGACACCTACGACGACTGGGCGCGCGCCGCCGAGGTCGGCGAGAGCGGCTGCGTGCTCGTGCGCCCGGACGCCCACGTGGCGTGGCGCAGTCAGACGATCGTCGAGGACCCCACGGCAGTGCTCGGGCAGGTCATGGACCGGCTGCTCGGTCGCAGCGCGGCGCCGGAGCCCGCCCGGCGAGCCCGGCCCTACGTCACCGGCGGCTGACCACGCGCGGCGGTCAGGTCCTCGTCGGTCTCGACCGGCACGCCGAGCGCCTCCAGCACCCGCGGGACCATGGCGTAGAAGCCCGCCGTGACGGTGAGCTCGACCCGCTGCTGGTCGTCGTAGTGGCGCGCCAGCTCGTCGTTGACCTCCGCCGGGACCTCGCCGGCGACGATCGCGTCCGTGAAGGCCAGCGCCGCGCGGTCGGAAGCGCTGAAGACGTCGGATTGGCGCCACATCTCGAGCTCCGCCACCTCGTTGTCGGTGACGCCGGCCTCCCGCGCCATCCGCCGGTGCTGGTGCCACTCGTACCGGGAGTGGTGCAGCAGCGCGGTCCGCAGGATCATGAGCTCCCGGAGGCGGCGCGAGGTCGTGTCATGGCCGCGCAGCGCCCATGCGAACGCCATCCAGGCGCGCAGCAGTTCGGGAGCGTGCGCGAGCGCCTTGTAGAGGTTGACCTGCTTGGCGCCCAGGCGTGCGACCTCCGCCGCGACGTCGTCGGGCAGCTGAGCGAGCTTGATTGCCGTCATCGGGCCGCCTCCTTCATGCGGTCGTCGCGTGCAGCGGCAGGCGTTCTACCAGACCGCACGTGCCACGCCGTCCCGGAGAGCCGGGCCAGGCGCGCCGATCTTGATCAAGCCGGGCTCGCGGTGTGGCTGACCAGCTTGCCGACGTAGACGGGGATGGTGCCCGGCAGATGCCCGTTGCCGGGGACCCGGAACGGGCCGGCGAGCCATCCGTCGTCGTGCCCGGTGCGCTCGCCGCCGCCGAGGCGTGCGAGGAACCGGTCGAGGTCGGCGCCGTTGCGGGCACGGTTGCGCGGGTCGGCCGCGGGAGTCACGAACTCGTGCACGAGGAGCACCGCAGCGGCCGCCGACGCCTCCCTGGCCTCGGCGAGCGTCCCTGCCGGTGCGGCGAGCAGCTGGTAGCGCAACGGCCCGAGCTGCGGATCCCCGTCGAGGGTCACGCCGAAGAACGCGCGCGTCAGCCGGTCGAGGCGCTCGGGTGCGCGGGTCGCCGGCTGGCGCCGGATGGCGGCCTCCCGCCAGCTCACGAGGTCGCGGTCGAAGCTCTCGTCGACCTTCGCCTCGACCCCGATCACGACGGGCCCCGCGTCCGAGCGCGCGTGCACGAGCAGGTCGTGGTTGCGTGGCCCGCTCCGGATATCGTCGAAGAACGTCTTGCGCTCGGCGATCGCCCGCTCGAGCCTGACGCCGGCGAGCCGCGGCCGGCCCGCCAGGAGCGCCTCGATCCGGCGGGCGGGGTCCTTCTCGATCCACGCCCGTGCGAGCTCCATCGCGGAGGGGTGTTCGCGCCAGTGGCTCTCCGACGCCGGCGGCGCGAGCCGCTGCCAGTCGGCCATCGTCCGGACGCGGACGGCGCGATCGTTGAAGATCGGGATGGCCGTCCGCCGCTCTCCGTCCCGCTCCGCCGATGCGTTGTCGTCGCCGGCGAGTCGGCGTTCCCAGGCCCACCGCACCTCGGCGTCGAGCCGGCCCGAGCCGTCGAGGCCGATGCCGATCGCCGAGATCCGCCTGACGGACGCGCCGAGCGTGTCCTGCGCGAGCAGCTTGGGCCCGAGGGCCCCGGCCGTCGCCGTGAGCTCGCCCATGTAGGCGCCTGCGCTCGGCTGCCCGGTTCGGTGGCCGTCGTAGAGCAGGATGGCGATGTCGAGCCGCGGCCCATCGGGCAGCGTCGGAAACGCGCCGCGGTAGAGGTGACGGCGCATCCGCTCGTACTGGTTCGGGGTGGCGAGGTGCGCGGCGCAGGCGAGAGCCTGGACGAGCGCGAAGAACGGATCCGTGTCACCGAGGATCTTGACCGCGGGACCGGCGTCGTGCTCCTCGATCCGGGCCGCCGCGTCGACCGGAACGATCCGTCGCTGGCGCTCGATTCGGAGCACCAAGTCGTTGGTCTGGGCGATCCCGTCGCCCGGGGCGCGGACTGCGCGGTCCGGGGGATAGAAGGGCTCGCGGCGGTTGTCGTAGGGGGAGAAGTGCGCGACGCTCGCCGCGAACTCTGCGGCCAGCTCGTTCGGGTCGGCGAGCAGACGGCGAGCTTCCGCCAGCCGCGCCGCCTGATGCGCGCGACGGAGCCGCCGGTAGCGGCGCATGATCGGCGTGATGGGGATGCTGCGCTTCGCGCTCACGCCGCCCACCGCTGTTCGTCCAGGATCGATCGGTCCATGGAGAGGTCGAGCGCGAGCGATCCGGGCTCGGCCGCCGGTAGGCCGGCCGTCGCACGTCCTGCGGGCGGCGCCGCACCGTGCGCGAACCCCGACCTCGGGACCGCATCGAGCGCACCACGCACGTCACGACGACAAGCTCGTCGCGCCGGTGGCGGTCGACATCGAGCACGAACGACACGTCGCCGACGGTCAGGTACAGCAGCGCCGGGCGCACGGTCGTGTCCCATGACGCCGGCCGCGGCTCGACGACGCCCATGCCGAACAGGCGGGCGATCTCGTCGGTGACCGTCGCCGCATCGGCGCCTGGATGGAGCCGTTCGATGTAGCGCTCGCGGGCGTGCGGGGTCAGCATCACCCGCACGGTGCCGGCGGTCCCTGCGAGACGGGCCTCGAGGACCCCCGCAGCGACCATCACGCGCCTGCTTCCGTCGAGTCGTGGCGCGCGTCTGCGTCCGCCGGCGAGCTCCACCGAGAGCCCACCACCTTCTAATCCCGCATGTACTGCAGCAGCATCTCCCGCCGCTCGTCGGTGATGGACCGCCACGTGTCGAGGAACTCGGCGACGGCCGTCCGGATCTCCGGATCGACGTCGTCGGGCACGAGCGCGTCAGTGGCCTTCGTGGTGACGAAGTAGTCGAGGACCGGGAGCTCCCAGAGCTCGGGCTCCGGCTCATCGGGATCGGTGGGGTCCCACGCTTCGTCCGCGCGACCGGTGTCGAACAGCTCCTTCTCGATCGCGGCTTCCTTCAGCACCGGCAGGTCGAGATGCCCGAGCTCGCTGATGCAGGCGTCGGCGCCCGAGGAGAGGTTGACGAGGACGGTCCCCGAGCGCCCGAGCGCGATGGCGATCTTCTCGAGCGTGTGCGGTCCCGGGAAGAGCACCTTCTCGGACTCGAGACGGCTGACGACGCTCGCGGAGATCCGCGCCCGCCGCGCGAGCTCGCTCTGCGATATGCCCTCGGCTCGGCGCGCCTCGCGCACCGCCCGTGCGACGTGATCGAGCTTCCGGCTCGCGTCGTAGCCCCGTTCGAGGAGCGGCAGCGGCCAGGTTCAGCGGCTCGTCGCCGCCCTGCCGTTCGAGCGCGACCGCGGGCGGGCGGCCGCCGGCGTCCCGGCACCCGTCGCGCTGCCGTCGCTGTGGCCGCGGATCCAGCCGGCGATCTGGGGCTGCGCCACCCTCGCCGCCTGCCGCCCGGCCACCAGGCCCACGTGGCCGGAGTCAAGGCGCAGCTCCGTCGCGTCGCTCGACCCCACGAGCGCGGTCAGCGGTACCGAGGACGGTGCCGGCACGATCGTGTCGTGCTTGCAGAACACGTTCAGGTACGGGCAGGCGATGTCCGCCAGGCGCACCTCGCCCCGCCCGAACGGGACGACGCCGGCGGCGAGCGCGTTGCGCCGGATCAGGACGTCGACGGTCTGGCGGAACGCGGCGCCGGGGAACGCGACCTGGTCGCGTGCCCAGCGGTTCATGGCGAGGTAGCCCTCGAGCCACTGGTCGTTCCAGAGGTTCTGGAACAGGTTGACCTGCTGGACGATCTGATCCGTCGGCTTGAGCGACTGGAAGCCCTCGTCCATCACCGTGGCCGGCACGAGGCCGGTCTCGTCGATCACGTCGTCGGGGTTCAGGCGCCCGGGCAGGAACATCTTGCTCATGAAGCCCATCTGCGCGTAGTCGCACGGCGTCGTGAGCGTGACGAGGTTCCGGACCGGCACGTCGCGCTGCCCCGCCGTCAGGAGCAGCGTCAGGACGCCGGCGAAGCAGTAGCCGATGAGCGTCACGCCGTCCGCGTCGGCTTCGTCGAGCGTCGCGGCGATCGCCTTCGGGATGTAGTGCTCGACGTAGGTCTCGAGCGTGTTCTCGGCGTCGGCCGGGTCCGCGGGGACCCAGTCGAGGAGGAAGACGTCGAAGCCCTCGCGGAGCAGGAAGGCGATCATGCTGTTGCCGGGCAGCAGGTCGAGGATGTAGCTCTTGCTGACGAGGCTGTGGACGATGAGGACCGGCGGGCGGTGGCGGCGCTCCTCGCTGCGGTAGCGCCACAGGCGCGCCTTGTCGCGCTTCCACACGAGCACGCGCGGGGTCTGCGCGACGTCCGGCTCCTTCGCGCCCGCCAGGTACGCCAGCCCGTTGCGGGCGCGCAGCACCTGGCGCTCGAGCAGGTTCGGCGCCATCACCGCTCCCGTTCGAGCTGGAGCTCGAGCTCGCGCACCTTGCGCTCGAGGCCGGCGACCTGGTTGACGAGCGCGGTGACGTCGTCGCGCGTCGGCATCCCCCACAGGCGCGCGGAGCCCTGGACGGCGCGCGCGAGCTCCGAGGTGACGCGCCGCTGCGCCCGGTAGGTCACCGCCAGCGCGTCCATGAAGGTCTCGGTCTGGACCCACGCCTCGGACGCGGTGGCGAGCGGGCGCTCGACCGCGTCGAAGAGCTGCCGCCACAGGGGCGGCCCGGAGCGCGGCGCGGCGGCCGCGCTCAGCAGGGAGAACGGAACGCTCGCGAGTCCCATGTCAGACCGAGGTCCAGCCGCCGTCGACGGCGAGGATCTGTCCCGTGACGTACGTGCTGGCGTCGCTCGCGAGGAAGAGCAGCGCCCCGTCGAGCTCCCCCTCGCGCCCGTGCCTGCCCATCGGCGCGCGCCGGGCGACCCACTTGTGACCGCTCTCCTCCGAGAACATGTCCTCGGTCATCTCCGACTCGAACCAGCCGGGCGCGATCGCGTTCACGCGCACGCCCTTGCGCGACCACTGCGCGGAGAGCTCGCGCGTGAGGTTCACGATCCCGCCCTTGGAGGCGGCGTAGCCGGCCTGCGGGATCTGCCCCACGCCGACGAGCCCGAGGATCGACGCGATGTTGACGATCGACCCGCCGCCTCCGCCGTCGAGCATCGCGCGGGCCGCGTGCCGGCACAGCGCGAACGGCGACACGAGGTTCACGTCGAGGACCTCGCGGAAGCGCTCGATCGGCTCGTCGAGCGCCGGCTCCATGTCCACCACGCCGGCGTTGTTGACCAGCACGTCGACGCGGCCGTAGCGCTCGAGCGCGCCCGCCACGACGTGCTCGACCTCGTCCGGCCGCGACAGGTCGCAGCGGACGGGCAGCGCGTCGCCCAGCTCGGACGCGAGCCGCTCCAGGCGCTCGAGCCGGCGCGCCACGAGCACGACCTTGGCGCCGGCGCCGTCGAGCACGCGGGCGAACCGCGCGCCCAGGCCGGCGCTCGCCCCCGTGACGATGGCGACCTTGTCGTCGAGCCGGAAGGCCGCGACCGGGTCGAGCCGCGTGTCCGCCATCGCGCCCATCAGCCGATCGCCTTCTCGCGCCCGGCCCACTCGCGCTCGCGCAGGACGAACTTCTGGACCTTGCCGGTGGACGTGCGCGGGAGCTCGCCGAACTCGACGCGCGCCGGGGCCTTGTAACGCGCCAGGTGCTCGCGGCAGAACCCGATGATGTCCTCCTCGCTGACGTCCGCGCCGCCCTTGAGCTCGACGAACGCCTTCGGCCGCTCGCCCCACTTCTCGTCCGGCATGGCCACGACGGCCGCCTCGAGGACCGCCGGATGGCGCGCGAGGGTCTGCTCGACCTCGATGCTGGAGATGTTCTCGCCGCCGGAGATGATGATGTCCTTCGCCCGGTCGCGCAGGTCGACGTACCCGTCGGGGTGCCACACCGCGAGGTCGCCGGAGTGGAACCAGCCGCCGCGGAACGCCTCGTCCGTCTCCTCCTCCTTGTTGTGGTAGCGCAGCATGACGCTGTTGCCGCGCATCACGACCTCGCCGACCGTCTCGCCGTCGCGGGGGACGTCGTTCATGTCCTCGTCGACGACCCGCACGAGGTCGGCGCCGTTGTAGGTGTGACCCTGGCGCGAGAGCACGCGCGCCTGCTCCTCCAGCGGCAGCTCGTCCCACTGCGGCTGCCAGCTGCACCCCATGACCGGCCCGTAGGTCTCCGTGAGGCCGTAGAGGTGGATCGGGTGCAGGTTCAGGTCGCGCATCTGCGAGAGGATCGTCGGCGTCGGCGGGGAGCCGCCGGTCGGCACCGTCACGTGCTGCTCGAGCCGGTGCGCGCTCGCGTGGTTGGCGATGCTGATGTGGATCGTCGGCGCGCCGCTGTAGTGGGTGACGCCCTCCTCCTCGAAGAGCGTCCAGATCCGCCCGGGATCGACCTTCCGGAGGCAGACGTGCGTCCCGGCCACCGCGGTGACGCCCCACGTGAGACACCAGCCGTTGCAGTGGAACATCGGCAGCGTCCAGAGGTGCACGGAGTCGTAGCCGAGCCGCGTCTCCAGCGCCACGCCGTGCGCGCGGAGGTAGGCGCCGCGGTGCGAGTACACCGCGCCCTTCGAGCGCCCGGTCGTGCCCGACGTGTAGTTGATCGAGATCGGCTCGTTCTCGTCCTCGAGCCAGCTGTCGGGCGGCTCCGGCGAGCCGCCGGCGAGCAGCTCCTCGTAGGGATCGTCCGGCTCGCCCGTGTCCTGGACGACCACCGTCTCCACGTCCCCGGTGTCCGCGTCGGCGACGAGCCGCTCGAGCTCGGCGTCGACCAGCAGCAGCCGGGCGCCGGAGTCCTTCAGGATGTAGCCGATCTCGTCGCTGTTGAGGCGCGTGTTCATCGCGACGAGGACGCCGCCGGCGAGCGGCACGCCGTAGTGCGCCTCGAGCAGCGCGGGGGTGTTGGGGCACAGCACCGCCACCCGGTCGTGCTTCCGGAGGCCTCGCGCCCGCAGCGCGGATGCGAGGCGGTTGCAGCGCTCGTCCAGCCCCGTGTACGTGTAGCGGCGCTCGCCGTGCACGACCGCCGTGCGCTCCCCGAGCGCGTCCGCGGCGCGGCGCAGGAAGTTCAGCGGGCTCAGCTCGAGCCGGAAGGGACTCTCCGTCATGTCTTCCTTCCTCCTAGTGGACGGACGCGGCTTCCGCGCCCAGCCCGGTCTCGGCCCGCACGCGCAGCTCGTGGTACTCGCGCTCCGCCCCGCGCTCGCTGCTCAGGACGGTGCCGAGCCAGCAGCAGGCGAAGCCGATGGGGATCGAGAAGATCGCCGGGTTCGCGAGCCCGAGGCTGCCCAGCGGCGATCCTTCGCTGTCCGGCCCGGGCCAGACCGCCGGGCTCAGGATGATCAGGCCGATCGACGCGATCAGCCCGCCCAGCACGCCGACGATCGCCCCCGTGGTGTTGAACCGCGGCCAGAAGAGGGCGAAGAGCAGGGCGGGGAGGTTGGCGCTCGCCGCGACGCAGAACGCCAGCCCGACGAGCACGGACACGTTGAAGCCGGCGCCGCCGAGGATCGCGATGACGATGGACAGGATGCCGATGGCGAGCGCCGCGATCCGCGCCACCCAGACCTCCTCGTGCTCGGAGTCGCGCCCCTTGCGGATCACGTTTGACCACAGGTCGTGCGCCATCGCGCCGGAGGCGGAGATCACGAGCCCCGCCACGACGGCGAGGATCGTCGCCAGCGCGACCGCCGAGACGATGGCGAGGAAGAGCTCGCCGCCCGTCGAGCCGTCGCCGCCGCCGAGCTCCTCCGCCAGCACGGGGATCGCCAGATTGCCCGAGGACCCCGCCGCCGCCTCGCCGCCCGTGCCGAGGATGGCCCGGGCGCCCATGCCGACGAGCATGATCATGGCGAAGAACGAGCCGATGAGGAACACGGCCCAGCCGACCGAGCCGCGCGCCGCCTTGGCGTCCGGCACCGTGAAGAAGCGGATGAGGATGTGCGGCAGCCCCGCGGTGCCGAGCAGGAACGCCAGGCCGAACGAGAGCAGGTCGAGGTTGGTCGGGTACAGCAGCCCGGGCTCCAGGTAGGCGTGCTTCTCCGGATGCTGCTCCGCCGCGCGGTTGACGAGCTCGAACGGGTTGAAGCCGAACTTCGCCAGGACGAACACGGTGAGGACCACGCCCGCCGACATGAGGAGGCCGGCCTTGATGATCTGCACCCACGTGGTCGCGAGCATGCCGCCGAAGATCACGTAGGCGAGCATGAAGGCCCCGACCACGATCACCGCCGGAGTGAACGAGACGCCGGTGAGCGCCTGGATCAGCACGCCGCCGCCGACCATCTGCGCGACGAGGTAGACGCTCGCGACCGCGAGCGTCCCGAGCGCCGCGACCATGCGCGCGGGGCGCTCGCGGAGCCGGAAGGACAGGACGTCGGCGAGCGTGTACTTGCCGGCGTTGCGCATCCGCTCGGCGAGGAAGAGCAGGACGACGACGAAGGACACGATGGCGGCGGCGAGGCCGACGAACGCGTCGACGCCGAACATGAAGATGAGGCCGGCGAAGCCGAGGAACGTCGAGGCCGACATGTAGTCGCCGGCGATCGCCCAGCCGTTCTGGAAGCCGGAGATCCCACGGCCGGCGGCGAAGAACTCGGTGGCGGTCGAGGTCCGCTTGCTCGCCCAGAAGGTGACCCCGAGCGTGACCGCGAGGACGATGCCGAAGACGGCGAGCGGCAGCGCCTGCAGCTCTGCGGCGAAGATGGTCATCGACCCGACCCTCCTACCGGACGAAGCGGTCGCCGGACGGGGACTGGGCCGCCTCCACGGTGGCGGCCGCGCGCTCGGCGGCGCGGCGCTCCAGCGGCTCCCACTCGCGATCCGCCTTGCGCAGGTACAGCCACGTGACGACCCACGTCATGACGACCTGGCTGACGGCGAGCGCCCACGCGACCGGAAGCCCGTCGACGATCTCCGAGCCCATGAAGCCCTCGGCGAACGTCGCGAGGAGCAGATAGCCCAGGAAGATCGCGAAGACCGCGACAGCGGCCGGCACGATGAACCGGCGCTTGCTGGCGACGAGTTCGCGGAACTCGGGCGAGCTCTCTATCCCGCGCCAGTCGAAGGCCGTCCCAGGACTGCCGGTCGCGGACGCCGACGCCTGATCGGCTCGTGCCGTCGGACTGCTCATGAGGTCCTCCCTAGGGGCTGCCACACGTGCCAGCTGCACCGCTTTGGCTTTCCACCAGCGGTGACGAGTAAACGCTCGGATTCTTCGAGCGAGCCCGGCGGTCAGGCGCCGCGCCCCGCCGCCCGCCGGCGCGACGCGCGCCTGGCGATCGCCCAGCGATGCGCCTCCGAGGCGCCGTCGTAGATGCGGAACGGCCGGACCTCGTTGAGGAAGCGTGCGAGCGGGAGGTCGTGCGTCACGCCGTCGCCGCCCGTCAGCTGCATCGCGCGGTCGACGACGCGGAACACGGCCTCGGCCACGAAGACCTTGGCGATCGAGGTCTCGTGCCGCGCCGGCCGCCCGGCATCGAGCTCCTCCGCGGCGCGCACGATCAGCGCCCGGCTCGCCTCGATGTCGATCACCGAATCGGCGATCAGCCCCTGCGCCAGCCCGAGGTCCTCGAGGCGGGCGCCGAACAGCTCGCGCTCGGCCGCGCGGTCGAGCGCGATGTCGAGCGCGCGGCGCGCCAGCCCGAGCCAGCGCATGCAGTGCGTGAGCCGTGCCGGCGCGAGCCGGACCTGCGCGTGGCGGAAGCCCGCGCCGACCTCGCCGAGCACCGCGTCCGCCCGGACGAAGCACTCGCGGAACGACACCTCGGAGTGGCCGCCCGCGACCACCGTGTCCGTCGCGTGCATGCGCCGGCCGACCGTGTAGCCCGGGTTGTCCGCGTCGACGAGGAACATCGTCGGCCCCGCCGGCGCGCGCGCCATGCAGATCGCGAACGCGGCGCCCTCCGCGCCGGAGATGAACCGCTTCTCGCCGTCGATGACCCAGCCGCCGTCGTGCGGGCGCGCGGTCGTGGCGAGCGCGTCGGGATCCGAGCCCGCACCGGGATGGGGCTCCGACATGGCGAAGCACGAGCGGGTCTCGCCGCGCGCGAGCGGCTCGAGGTAGCGCTCCTTCTGCTCCGGGGTCGCGATCAGCTCGAGCATGTGCATGTTGCCCTCGTCGGGCGCCGCGCAGTTGAGGGCCTGCGGGCCGAGCAGCGAGTAGCCCGCCTCCTCGAAGACGGCGCTCCAGCCGCGGATGTCCAGCCCGTGCCCTCCCAGCTCGCGCGGCAGCTGGGGCGCGAAGACGCCGGCGTCCCGCGCGGCGGCCTGGAGCTCGTCGCGCAGCGCCGGATCGAGGTCGTGGCCGGAGAAGCGCTCCTCCGCCGGGATGCAGACGTCGCGCACGAAGGCGCGCGTCCGCTCCGCGAGCTCCGCGGCGGCTCCGGGCACGCCGGGCGTCAGGGGGTTACGACTCACCTGCGACCAGCGTCGGCGACGTCATGGACGCGGAGCATGACGACCGCTCCGGCGCGATGCGGCAGTCGCCCGGCCCGGCGGACGCGTCGTGCTCCCCATCACCGCCCGGTGCTCCTGCCCTCGCCGCCCGGCGGACCGGCGCCGTGACGCGGCGGCGGACGTACCTCATGCGACACGGCGCGGTCTCGTACTTCACCGGCGCCGGCCCGAAGTCCGACGACGTGGTCGAGCTCGCGGAGCGCGGGGCGCGAGCAGCCCGCCGCGGCGGGCGCGTCGCGCTCGGGACGCGCCATCAGTCGGCCTCCACCCACGCCGGCTCGCGGCGCTCGGCGAACGCCCGCATCCCCTCCTGCGCCTCCTCGGACGCGAAACGCGCGGTCGACAGGTCCGCCATCTCGCGGAACGCCTCCTCGGCCGGCAGCGCCCGCACGCGCGCGACCATCGGCTTGATGTGGCCCAGGGCCTCCGGGCCTCCGCGGCGCAGCATGTCGACGTAGCGCTCGACCTCGGCGTCCAGCCGGCCGGCGGGCACCGCCCGGTTGAGCAGGCCCAGCTCGGCGGCGCGGCGGCCGTCGAAGGTCTCCCCGGTGAGGAAGAGCTCGAGCGCCGCGCGCGGGGTCATCCGCGGCACCGTCGTGACCGCGATCACCGCCGGCACGACGCCGAGCCGCACCTCGGCGAAGCCGAACGACGCCTCCTCGGGCGCGATCGCGATGTCCGCCGCGCCGACCAGCCCGAGCCCGCCCGCCCGCGCGTGGCCGTTCACGCGCGCGACCACGGGCTTGCGGGACTGCGACACGCGCGAGAGCGCCGCCACGAGCAGGTCGGCCACGGGCGAGCGCTCCCCCCGCTCCCGGTATCGCCGTTGCTCCTTGAGGTCGGCCCCCGAGCAGAAGACGGGGCCCGTGCCGCTGAGGACGACGACGCGCGCAGCCGGATCGTCGAGTGCCGCGTCGAGCCCCTCCAGCAGCTGGGTGAGGAGCGCGACCGACATCGCGTTGCGGTTGTGCGGCGAGTCGAGCGTGATCCGCGCGACCCCGCCCGCGACCTCCCGGCGCACGAGCGGGCC
>DATMVH010000249.1:0-3070 GCA_035563395.1 Solirubrobacteraceae bacterium | reverse complement strand
CTCTGGACCAGGTGCCCCTCGAGCGAGACGTTCGGAAGGATCCTGTCGAGCCAGCCCGGCAGCCACCAGGCCTTGTCGCCGAGCAGCGTGACCACGGCGGGCGCGATCACGAGCCGGACGATCAGCACGTCGATCAGGATCGCCAGGCCGAGACCGAGTCCCATCATCTTGCCGATCACGTCGGGCTGCGTCACGAAGGCCAGGAAGACCGCCGCCATGATCAGGCCCGCGAAGAGGATCACCTTGCCGATCCGGGCCATGCCGTGCACGACGCTCGCCCGCGGGCTGTCGCCCTCGTTGTAGGCCTCGTGGATCCGCGAGAGCAGGAAGACGTTGTAGTCCATGCTCAGCCCGAAGAGGATCGCGAACAGCATCACGGGGATGAAGGACACGATCGGCACGCCGCTGTCGACGCCGAGCAGGCTCGCGCCGAAGCCCTCCTGGAAGACGGCCACGACCACGCCGTAGGCCGCACCGACCGACAGGAGGTTGAACACCGCCGAGACGAGCGGGATCCACAGCGAGCGGAACGCCGCGATCAGGAGGAACACCGACAGCCCGATCACCACGGCGATGAACAGCGGCAGGCGCGAGGCCACCTTGTCGGAGAAGTCCTCGAAGCCGGCCGTGTTGCCGCCGACGTAGACCTTCAACGGCGTGTCCGCCGTCGCCCGCGGGATCACGTCCTCGCGCAGCGTGGCCAGCAGGTCGCTCGTGCGCGCGTCCTGCGGCGCGGTCTCGGGAATCGCGAAGATGGTGGCCATCTCGCCGTCCTCGCTCGGCGCCGGCGGCGCGACGGACGCCACGCCGGGCGTGCCGGCCACCGCGGCCCCGAGCCGCTCGAGCTGCGCCTCCGTGTCCGGGTCGCCCGCCGGCGTGTCGACGGCGAGCAGGAACGGGCCGTTCGAGCCGGGACCGAAGGCCTCGCTGAGCTTGTCGTACGCGACGCGCTGGGTGCGCGAGGTCGGCTGGTTGCCGTCGTCCGGCTGCCCGAGGCGCAGCTGCGTGACCGGGACGGCGAAGACGAGCAGGATCAGGACGCCGGCGGCGACGGACAGCCACGGGCGCGCGGTGACGAGCTGGCCCCAGCGGCCGAAGGCGTGCGACGGCCGCACGTGCTGCGGCTTGCGCGGGCGCAGCCAGCGCGCCAGGGCGCCGATCATGATCGGCAGGATGGTGAGCGCGGAGACGACGACGGCGGCCACGCCGATGGCCGCGGCGATGCCGAGCTTGCCGATGAGCGGGATGCCGATGACGAGCAGCCCCGCGATCGCGACCATCACGATCAGGCCGGCGGCGACGACGGAGGCGCCGGACGTGGCGGCCGCCTTGGCCGACGCGTCGCGGATGCTGTCGCCCGCGGCGGCCTGCTCGCGGAAGCGCCCGATGATCAGCAGCGCGTAGTCGATTCCGGCGCCGAGCCCGAGCATCACGGCGATGACCGTGGCGAACGCCGGGAGGTCCAGCGGCGAGGCGAGCGCGGCGAGCAGGATCTGGCCCACCATCACGCCGATGAGCGCGCCGACGAGCGTCGCGGCCATCGCCGCCTTCGAGCGGAACAGCAGCGTGAGCAGCACGATGGCGATCCCCACGCCGATCAGCTCCCCGACCGGCGCCTCCTGCTCCGAGGCGAGGTCGATCAGGATGCCGCGCGCGGCGACCTCGACGCCGCCCTCCTCCGCCGTGCGGGCCGCCGCCTCGAGCCGCTCCCCGTCCGTCTTGTCGAGGTCCGCCGGATCCGTGCTGTAGCGGACGTCCGCCGCGGCGATCCGCCCGTCGCGCGACGTCGCGCCGCCCTGGGCGAACGGGTCCGCGACCTGCACGACGCCTTCGAGCCCGCGAACGCGGTCGAGCGCGCCCTCGATCGCGGCCCGGCGCCCGCCGTCGCGGAGCGTGCCGTCCTCGACGTAGAAGACGATCGTCGAGTCGGCGCCGGCGAAGGCCGGCGTGTGCTCGCGGAAGAGGTCCAGCGCCTGCTGGGACTCCGTGCCCGGGATGGAGAAGTCGTCCGCGGCCTCACCGCCGGCGCCGGCGGCGGCACCGAGCAGGATCAGGACGGCGATCGCGCCGGCCAGGCCGCGCTTCCAATGGTGGGTGAGCGCGCGGGCGAGGCGCGCGAGCAGGGACGACATGCAGCGGTTCTCCAGGGTCTGCGGGAGCGGGCGGGCCAACGTACCACGGCCGCACCGAAGATGCAATCACTGCAGAACTGCACCGCACGAGATTCTGCACGAATTGCGTGATTGTGTGTACGCTCTCACAGATGTCGATCTCGAGCCCCCAGGACGCCGGCCCGCCGCCGGCCGCCGTCGCGCCCGGACTGCGCGCGCGCAAGCGCGAGCGGACGCGCCGGACGATCGCCCGCGTCGCGCTCGAGCTGTTCGACCGCCAGGGCTTCCACGCGACGACGCTCGCGCAGATCGCCGACGCCGCCGAGGTCTCGCCGCGGACGGTGTCGGCGTACTTCCCGGCGAAGGAGCAGCTCGCCTTCCCGGACGCGGCGGAGACGTTCGACACGCTGTCCGCCCGGCTCCGCGACCGCCCCGCCGGCGAGCGCACGGCCGACGCGCTGCGCGACTACATCGCGGCATGGCTGCGGGCGCAGGAGGAGGACGAGCCGGAGCGCCGCGTGCGGCGGCGGGTCGTCGATGCCGACGAGGGCCTCCTGCGCTACGAACGCCACCTCATGGCGCGCGCCCAGGAGGCGATCGCGGAGTCGATCGCCCGCGACCTCGGCACCGCGCCCGACGAGCTCGAGCCGCGCATGGCCGCCGCGTCCGCCGTCGCGATCTTCGAGCTGCTGACTCGCGACGTCCTCCCGGGCGATGCCGGGAAGACGGTGGACGACCAGCTGCGCCCGGTCGAGCGCGCGCTGGCCTTCATCGACGGCGGGATCCGCGCCTGTCGCGCGGACGCGCCCACCGGCTAGGTGACGTGCCCGGGGAGGTTGAGAGCGCGGCTGATCGGTGGTTGGCCGCCGAGTGAGCTGTGGGGTCTGCGCTCGTTGTAGTGGCGGAGCCAGTGTGGCAAGGCGGCGTTGCGGGCGTCGTGATCGCGGTAGCGCAGGCCC
>DATMVH010000248.1:0-2228 GCA_035563395.1 Solirubrobacteraceae bacterium | reverse complement strand
GCCCGGCCGTACGGACCGCCCCGCTACCGCGGCGCCGTGGCGGCGGGCCGCCGCCACGACGCCGCCGGCTGCGCGCTGGGCGGCGCCGACTCCACGACGACGCGGCACGGCCGCTCCGCGAGGACCAGCTCGAGCGTCCGCCCGAACACGCTCGCGCCGTTCACGCGACGCGGCAGCGGCATCACGATGGCGGCGGCCCGCATGTTCGTGGCCTCCTCGATGATCCGCCGCCCGGTCTGGCCCGGGCGCACCCGCTCGACATGCCCGGAGACTCGCCGCCCGCCGTGGAGCCGCGCCTCCTCCAGCGCCGACTGCGCCGCGTCGTCGGCCTCCGGCAGGGGCGCGCCGAGCGGCAGCGCGTACGGCACGGTGACGAACACCACGACGTGGATCGCCCGCCGCCGCGGCCCGGCGAGCTTCGCCGCGGTCGCCATCACCTCCTCCTGGAAGAGCCCGTCGGTCAGCGGGACGAGGACCGAGTCGTACTCCGCCTCGTGCTCGAACACGGGTTCGGCGATCGCGACCTTGTGGGTGGAGACGAGGTCGAGCCCGCGGCTGCGCCGGAAGACGACGTAGATCGCCATCCCGAGCGCCAGCCAGCCGACGCCGGCGAGCGCCACGGGCGGGTTCAGCGCCCCGATCACCGCGAAGGCCAGGCCGGTCCCGCCGACGCCGAGGACGGCGAAGGGCGGAAGGTCGTGGCCACGGACCCGCAGCCGGCCGGGGCTGCGGTACGGGCGCGGCACCGCCGGCGCGGTCACCCGCAGGCGGATGACCGCGAGGTGGGCCATGGAGAAGGACAGCATCGCGCCGAAGGCGTAGATGAGGCCGAGGAACTCCGCCTCGCCCGGCACGAGCGCCACGCAGGCCATGCCGGCGAACGCGAGGATGCCGATGTACGGCGTCCGGAAGCGCGGGTGCAGCCGCCGCAGCACGTCGGGCATCTGCCGGTGCATCCCCATCGAGTACGTGAGCCGGGAGACCCCGAGCACGCCGGCGTTGGTCGCGGCGACGAGGATCGTGACCGCGAGAACGGCGACGTAGGCCTCCGCCGCCGCCTGCAGCGGCCCGAAGTCCATGTTGCGCACGATCCCGACGATCGGGTCCGACGCGTAGCCGCCGTCCTCCTTCTCCACGCCGAGCTGCGTCACGCACCCCTGCTCGCCGGGACCGGCGCACCGGACCGGCAGGGCGGCGAGCGCGACCCAGGGCAGCGTGAAGTAGATAGCGAAGACGGCGACCATCACGCGCTTGATCGCCGCGGGAATGCTCCGCTCCGGATCGCGGGCCTCGCCCGCCATGTTCGAGATCGTCTCGATCCCCGTGTACGCCACGGTGCCGAGCGGGATGGCGATCAGGAAGTCCGTCCAAGTCGGCGCCGTCCCGGCGAAGGACAGGTTCTCGACCAGGACGTCCACGTTCAGCGCCAGGAACACGCCCGCGACGACCAGGCCGAGCTGGCTGAGGAAGTCGACCACCGCCAGGACGACGTTGACCGTGACGGCGTCCCGCACGCCGCGGACGTTCACGAGCGCCAGGATCACGATCAGCCCCACGGCGAGGAACACGTCGCCGGGCGAGGTGCTGAGCTCATCGAACGTCACCCCGCCCGCGTAGCGGGCCGCGAAGAACGCCGAGATCGCGATCGTGATGACGTAGTTGAGCATCTGCGCCCAGGCCGTGAAGAAGGACCAGAACTCGTTGAAGGCCTGGCGCGCGAACAGCGAGGAGCCGCCCGCCTCCGGGTACATCGCGGTGGCCTCGGCGTACGTCGTGGCCGTGCAGTAGAAGAGCGCGCCGGCGAACAGGAACACGAGCGGCGTGAGGCCGACCGCGAGCGCCGCGACGAGGCCGAGCGCGTAGTAGATCGACGAGCCGACGTTGCCGTACGCCGTCGAGAACAGCGCGTTCACGCCGAGGACGCGCTCGAGACCGGCAAGGCGACGACGTGCCACTGGGCGCCCAATATAAGAGCGGATGCGCCGGCATCGTGCCGCTGGCACAATTCGTCGGGTCGCGCGCCGTAGGCTCAGGCGCACGGCGGGTGCGGCGGCGCCGTCGCGCCGCGCCGCGGACGGACCGCGGATGGACGCCAAGGAGAGGGGGAGGAGTGCTGCGACCAGGACGGAGGCCGACGACGGGGCATCGCCATGAGGGCGCACGACCCGGCCGGCACCTGCGCCGCACCGGGCGCCGGGCGGCGCCGGTCGTCGTCGCGACGGCGGCGC
>DATMVH010000247.1:0-5057 GCA_035563395.1 Solirubrobacteraceae bacterium | reverse complement strand
CCAGCGGGGCGACATCGGCGCGTCGCACACCGGGCAGCTCACCGGCGCGGTCGCCAGCAGCCCGTCCCAAGTCTCCGAGAGCAGCTCGTCCAGCGTCGGGCCGGGCGTCGAGGACGCCGGCCCCTGGAGGCGGTCCTCACGTCCGCCGGCATCGATGTCGAGCGTCAGCGCCACCCCGCCGGGATCCAGCAGCAGCATCATCTACATCACCTTCCTGAAGACTCCGACGACGCGCCCGAGGATGCGCACGTCGCGCGAGCGGATCGGTTCCATCGCCCGGTTCTCGGGCTGCAGCCGCACGTGGTCGTTCTCGCGGAAGAAGCGCTTGACCGTCGCCTCCTCCCCCACCAGCGCAACCACGATCTCGCCGTCCGTGGCGGTGTCCTGCGGCCGCACGACGACGAAGTCGCCCTCGAGGATGCCCGCGTCGACCATCGAGTCGCCGCGAACGCGCAGGACGTACTCGCCCTCGTCGCCGCCCGCGAGCGCCGGCACCTCGACGTACTCCTCGATGTTCTCCTCCGCGAGGATCGGCTGGCCCGCGGCGACGTGGCCGACGAGCGGCAGGCCCGCGTGGCCGATCACGGCCGCCTTCGCGGACTCGACCGCCTTGTCCAGCAGCTCGATCGCCCGCGGCTTCGTCGGATCGCGCCGCAGGAGGCCCACCTTCTCGAGGTTGGCGAGATGCGCGTGGACCGTCGAAGACGAGGCGAGGCCGACGGCCTTGCCGATGTCGCGCACGGTCGGCGGATAGCCGTAGCGGGCGGAGTACTTCTTGATGAAGTCGAAGATCTCCTGCTGGCGCTTCGTCAGGTCCTTGCCGATGTCCATGCGGACCGGGGCTCCTCGCGTCGATCGAACATGTGTTCGTGACGGTAGCGCGCCGGGTGGACGGACGCAAGCGCGGCGGCGTCCGAGGCGCCGGGCGAGGACCCCGGGGCTATACTCGGTCCCCCCTCGCGCCGATGGCGGAATTGGTAGACGCGCCAGGTTGAGGGCCTGGTCCGGGATAACCGGGTGGAGGTTCGAGTCCTCTTCGGCGCACTGCAGAAAGCCCCGCGAAGCGCGGGGCTTTCCGCGGTCACGTCCCGTAGCGTGGTGTAGGTCGGGTTCGGACGGAACGTGGTTCCGGCCGACGCGGCGCTGATGATCGTCGGACTTCTTCACGGTTCGACGAAAGGAGCGCCGCGTGGCCGGTGCCGACAGGATGACGATCGAGGAGGTCGTCAGGAAGGTGCTGCTCGACGAGCACGCCGACGTGATCCGCGAGGCGGTCACGTCCGTCGCGGCGGAGTTGATGGAGCTTGAGGTGTCCGAGCTGATCGGCGCCGACCGGCCGCAGGACCGTGCGACGCATCGCAACGGCTATCGGGCCCGCCGGTGGGACACGCGGGCGGGTGAGATCGAGCTGCAGATCCCCAAGATCCGCCAAGGCAGCTACTTCCCGAGCATTCTGGAGCCGCGCCGGCGCTCAGAGCAAGCGTTGCTCGGCGTCATCCAGCAGGCCTACGTCTGCGGCGTCTCGACCCGCCGCGTCGACCAGCTGGTCGAGAGCCTAGGGCTGCGGATCAGCAAGAGCGAGGTCAGCCGCGTCTGCGAGGCGCTGGACGAGCATGTCGACGCGTTCCGGACCCGGCCGTTGGAGGGCCGCTACCCCTACGTGTTTCTTGACGCCAAGGTCGAGAAGGTCCGCGACGGCGGCCGCGTCGTCAACAAGGCGCTGGTGATCGCTCACGGCGTGCATGAAACGGGGCGTCGCGAGATCCTCTCGATCGATGTCGGCGAGGCCGAGACCGAGGCGTTCTGGACCGAGTTCCTCCGAGGCCTCGTCAAGCGCGGCCTGGTCGGCGTCGGGCTCGCGATCTCCGACGCCCACGCCGGGCTGAAAGCCGCGATCGCGAAGGTCCTTGGCTGCGCCTGGCAGCGCTGCACCGTGCACTTCCTGCGCGACTGCCTCGGCCACGCGCGCAAGGACCAACACGGGCTGCTGGCCGCGCTGGTCCGGCCGATCTTCAACGCCGACTCGCTGGCCGCGGCGCGCGATCGGCTCTCCGAAGCAGTCGCGCACCTCGATGGGCGCCTGGCGAAGGTCGCCACGCTGCTCGAAGACGCCGAGCCCGACATCCTTGCCTTCTACGCGTTCCCGAGCTCGCACTGGCGCAAGCTGCGCTCGACGAACCCGCTCGAGCGCTTCAACAAAGAGGTCGGCCGGCGCACCGACGTCGTCGGCATCTTCCCCGACGACCGCAGCCTAATCCGGCTCGCCGGCATGCTCTGCATCGAGCAGAACGATGATTGGCTCGTCGGCCGCAGCTACCTCTCGGCCGAGTCGATCTCTCTCGTACTCGCCGAACCAGACGATCACACAGACACAGAGATCAAGGAGGAGGTGGCGCAGCTCCGAGCGGCCTGAGCCGCCGACGTGCTCACCGACGTCTTCAGAGCCCTCGTCTTACACCACCTCCCGGGACTTGAACTTCCTGTGAGCTGCTGCAGCGCGTGAAGCACTTGCCCGGGCGCATGGCCGCGCCGGCAACTCAGCGCGACGCGGGCGCTGTAGCGCGGCCCCGAAGGCTCCGGCGGCGACGTATTCGTGTGTTCAGTCCAAGTGGGCACAGGACGCGTTCGGTCTCCGAGACGGACCTGAAGGTACTGGCTACGCCGGTTGGCGGCGGCCTACGCACAGGCAGCGCAGCCGCAGACCCGCGACGGTGAGGCGTTGCGACCCGTGGCGGTGCGCCCGCCTCCGGCTACGTGGACGGCCGGCCTTCTGCCGTGTCGCCCCCCACGAAGCCGTCCCCCCCGGCTCGTCGGGCGGCTTGCTCCGGGTCCGGTGCGTTGCGCCGTCGGACGGCCTCCGCCACTTGCGCCGGGGAATCGCCCACTCGCGTGTCCTTCTCGCGCTCACGCTCTTCGCGCTTCTCGCGTCGGCGCTGCTTGGCTGCCTTCTTGTCTGCCAAAACCTCTCCCGTCTGTAGGGCGGACCGGCTCCCAATCGACTCCAGGCGCTACTTGCCCGTCGTGCGATGCCCTGACGCCCGCGCAGTGGCCGCAACGCCCGTACCCAGCTCCGCTCCGCGGCCTGCGCGACCGCCGGACGCTGTGCGGCGTAGCAGTCGTCGTAGCGCATCGTCATTGCTCGCCGGGATACGTGCGCGCCCGCAGCGTCTCCGGATGGACGGCGCGGAACAGCGCTCCGCGCTCCGCGTCGACAAAGGCGACGTCGACTCTCAGCAAGCTGGGCGCGTGGACGAGAATGCCGTCCACGGTTCCGGCTTTTCCGACGATGGTCACGAGTTCGCCTTCGTGCCATGACTTCATGTGACCGACCTTACACCTGGCCTGGTTCCCGGTGCTGGTCGCGGCCTCACCGGCTTGGGACTCTCGGTGCACAGTTCAAGACGCGGTGTGCGGCTGCGCGCGGTGACGGGGCGATTGGAGTCTCGTCCGCCTGAGCCTTCTCGCCGCCGCCGGACGGCCTGCGCGGGGCGCTAGGCTTGAACGGTTCGCGCAAACTGCGCGACCCGCCGCCAGGCTCGTTCGCTCTCCTGACGCGTGACCGCTCCGAAGAGCGCGGAGAGGGGAGCACAGATGGAGAAGCGGCGGGGTGCGAGCGCGGTGGCGCCGGTCCACGAAGCCACCGTTTGGCAGGCCGGGCGCACCGTTGTGTCGCCCTCGACGTCGCCGCGGGCGAATCCGGCGCCGCCGGGGCCGGGCGACGTGCAGCCGGTCGCGCACGAGCTGCAGGACCGGATCGCGACGGGGCTCGTGACCGTGGTGCCGATGGTGGCGCTCGCGGTGGCGGTGTGGCGGGCGTGGGAGGGGCTGCTTCGCCCGAGCGACGTGGTCGTGTTCGCGATCCTGTACGTGTTGACGGGGCTGGGGGTGACGGTTGGGTTTCATCGGCATCTCACCCATCGCAGCTTCAAGGCCGGACGGGTCGTGCGCGGCGCGATGGCCGTGTTGGGCTCGGCGGCGATCGAGGGGCCGGTGATCTCGTGGGTCGCGGACCATCGCAAGCATCACGCGTTCTCAGACCGGGTGGGGGATCCCCACAGCCCACACGTCGACCATGGGATCGGCTGGCGCGGGGCGCTGCGCGGCCTGGTGCACGCGCACCTCGGCTGGCTGTTCCGGCATGATCAGCGCGGAGCGCGGGCGCGCTATGCGCCGGACCTGCTCGCCGATCCGGTGGTCCGCTTCGTGGATCGGACGTTCGTCGTGTGGGCGCTCGGAGGGCTCGCGCTCGCGTTCGGCCTGGGCGCCGTCATCGGCGGCGGCCTCGAGGCCGGGCTGACCGGGCTGCTGTGGGGTGGCGCGGTGCGGTTGGTCGTGCTGCACCACGTCACGTACAGCATCAACTCGATCTGCCACGTGTTCGGGCGGCGCACGTTTGCCACCGGGGACGAGTCGCGAAACGTGTTCTGGCTCGCGCTCCCCTCCTTCGGCGAGGCCTGGCACAACAATCACCACGCGTTTCCGACCTCGGCGCGGCATGGGCTGGGCCGGTGGCAAATCGATCCGTCGGCGCTGGTGATCCGCGGCCTGGAGGCGTGCGGGCTGGCGTGGGACGTGGTGCGCGTCAGCCCGGAGCGGCAGCGGCGCAAGGCCTCGCCGGCGCGCGGCCGCGGCGGCGCATGACGTGCACTCGCGGCCGAGCCTCCGTCCCTCGCGCGGTCCGCCGTCCGCGATCCCGTGGCAGTTCTCGCTCCGGGCCGCGGCGGTTGTCGCCGGCCTGGCGCTGTTGCTGGTCGTCGACGTGCACGGCGTCGCGTTCTACGTCGCCTGGGCGCTGATCGGTCTTGCCCTGATCTGCGAGACGGCCGCGACGATCGTGTACTGGCGCCGGACGCGCGACAACGAGCCACCGAACCGTCGTCGATAAGCGGCGGCGTGGCGCCCGACGCGCGTGCGGTGTCGAAGGGGTTCTCGAGACTGTCCGAGCTTCTGTGTGTGAGGCCGCGGCGACTGGTTGTTGATGGTTAGCCGGGGAAGCGGTCTCCGAAGTGGATCTTGAGGGCGGCTCGTGCTGTTGTCCAGGCTCGGTTTCGCTGCCA
>DATMVH010000246.1:0-2979 GCA_035563395.1 Solirubrobacteraceae bacterium | reverse complement strand
CGGCCGGCGGCGAGCGCCGCCCGGCCCTCCGCGAGCAACGCCTCGAAGCGCGCGAGGTCGTGGTCGGCGTGGAGCACGTAGCCGCCGAGCCGGGTCTCGAGCCGCGCCTCCGGCAGCGCCTTGCGCAGCTGCGAGACGTAGCCCTGGACGAGCTTCGCAGCGCTGGGCGGCGGCGTCTCCCCCCACAGCTCGGCGGCGAGCCGGTCGGCGGACACGACGCGGCCGGCGTTCAGCAGGAGGATCGCGAGCAGCCCGCGCGGCTTGGCCCGCAGCCGCGCCGGCGGAGCGCCGTCGCTCAGGACCTCCAGCGGGCCGAGGATCCGGAACTCCACCACGGCTGCGTGGAATACCACGCAGGCCGCGGTGGAGTCCAGCGCGGCGATCAGGCGTAGCCGCAGACCGTCGGCGCGTACGTCATGCCGGCGGTGGTCACCTTGCCGGTGCCCGTGTCGAGCACCACGACCGTCGGCGGGCCCTCGAGGTTGCGGTTGCATCCGAGCCAGCCGATCGACGTGCCGTACGGGATCGTGCCGCTCGACGTCGCGCGCAGCGTCGACATCTGGTACGGGCCATAGCGCGTCCCCGAGGCGTACCGGCCCTGGACGTAGAACTGGATCGCCGCGTTCGGGGTCAGGCCGCTGCCGCCGACCGTGATGTAGTCGCCGGTCGAGTAGCGCGTGGAGTCGCTGCCGGCGGAGACCCCGCCCCAGGGCGTCTGGGTCGGGTCGGCGAGCCGCCAGAACGCGTTGCGGTTGTTCGCCGCCTCGCGATCGCGGCTCGACACCGGGACGCAGATGAGGTCCGGGGGCCCGGCCACGCGCCACACGAAGCCGGAGCGGCAGGTCTCGGGTCCCCACGCGCCGCCGCCGGGCTGCCGCCGCGACGGGTGGAGGGCGTTCTCGTCGGCCACGGCCTGGCGGTCGGTGGGGGTGACGCAGGCGGCGTCGCCCGAGAACGCGGCCCGCCAGACGTACCCGGAGGCGCAGGTGTACGGGCCGAACGCCAGGGCGGCGTGAGCCTGCGGCGACGCGACGCCCGCGAGGCCGATCGCCGCCGCCAGCGCCGGAAGCAGGCGATGGAGCTTGAAGCGCACTGCGGAACCACCTTTCTCGTTGCGGTCGCCCGTTGCGACCGGACGGGGAGAGCGTGCGGCGAGGCGGTTTCGCGGCGGTTGTGCGACGGTCGAGCGCCGGTGTAGATCCCGCCTGGACCACCCCGCCGAGGCCCGCGCGCCTATAGGGTGTGCGCAGCGTCGGCGAGGAGGAGGTCGGAGGCAGTGCAGGTGCGGGTCCGTCTGGGCGCCGGGCTGAACCGGCTCGCCGCGGCGCCGCTGCTCATCGTGGCGCTCCCGGACGGGGCCACCGTCGGCGATCTCCTCGGCCACCTCCGCGACACCCAGCCCGACCTCGCGCCCGCGCTGCGCGCCGCGCTGCCCGTCGTCGCCGGCGAGCACGTCCGGGGCGACCACCACCTCGCCGACCGCCAGGAAGTCGCCCTCCTGCTGCCCGTCTCCGGGGGCTGACGCCGTCTCGACTCAGGAGCAGACATGACCATCCAGGATCAGCGCCCGGCGACGACCCAGGCGCGCGCCACCGTGTTCGTCGACAGCTTCACGGACGGCCTGCTCGGGCCGGACGTCCCGATGCTCGGGCCCGTCCGCGACGGCGGCCACATCGTGTGGAACTCCACGCCGGGCTGCTGGGGGCCGATGATCACGCCGTCCATCCGCGGCGGGCACGAGGTGTGCCGCCCCGTCGCGGTGGAGGGCGCCGAGGTGGGCGACGCGATCGCCATCCGGATCAAGGACATCGCGGTCACCTCGAGCGCCACGGCGTCCGGCAACGACCAGCCCATGGAGGGGCGCTTCAACGGCGATCCGTACTGCGCCGCGGTCTGTCCCGGCTGCGGGGCGGAGTGGCCGGAGACGCGGCTCGACGGCATCGGGGAGACCGCGGTGCGGTGCGCCGCCTGCGGCGCCGACTGCACGCCGTTCACCTTCACCAACGGCTACACGATCGCCTTCGACGAGCCGCACCGGGTCGGCGTCACGCTTCCGCGCGAGCGCGCCGAGGAGCTCGCGCGCGACGCCGCGCGCGTCCAGGCCGTGCCCGACGGCTCCGTCCAGAACCCGATCGTCGCCTTCGCGCCGCACGACATCGTCGCGCTCGCGACCCGGCTGCGCCCGTTCCTCGGCCAGCTCGGGACGTCCCCGTCGGCCACGATGCCGGACTCCCACAACGCCGGCGACTTCGGCGCGTTCCTCGTCGGGGCGCCGCACCGCTTCGCGATGGAGGCGCAGGACCTGCAGCGCCACAAGACGGACGGGCACCTCGATATCGACGCGGTGCGGGCCGGCGCCGTCCTCGTCTGTCCCGTCAAGGTCCCGGGCGGCGGCGTCTACCTCGGCGACATGCACGCGCTCCAGGGCGACGGCGAGATCGCGGGGCACACGGCCGACGTCGCCGGCACCGTCACGCTCCAGGTCGAGGTGATCAAGGGCCTCGGCATCGACGGACCGGTCCTCTTCCCGGTGCGCGAGGACCTGCCGTATCTGGCCAAGCCGCTCAGCGCGGAGGAGCGCGCGCAGGCGCTTGCCCTCGCGCGTCGTCACGGCCTGACCGCGCTCGAGGAGTCGCTGCCGATCTCCGTCATCGGCACGGGGCCGGACCTCAACTCGGCCACGGACAACGGCCTCGCGCGTGCCGCCGAGCTGCTCGGGATGACGGTGCCGGAGGTGGCCAACCGGGCGACGATCTCCGGCGCGATCGAGATCGGCCGCCACCCCGGCGTGGTGCAGGTGACGTTCCGGGCGCCGGTGGACCGCATCGCGGCCTGCGAGCTGCTCGACTACGCGCGCGAGCAGTACGGCGACGTGCCCGGCGTGCCGGTGGCCACGGCGCCGGCGGCCGGGAACGGCGGCGGCGGGAACGGCGCCGCGAGCACCGGGACGACGGCCGCGAAGCCGGGCACGGAGGGCAC
>DATMVH010000245.1:0-20135 GCA_035563395.1 Solirubrobacteraceae bacterium | reverse complement strand
GACCTGCGCTCGCCGCTGTGGCCCGTCGCGGTCGCCGCCGTCGACCTCCTGCGCGACCCCGAGCGCCTCGCCCGGCTCAAGCAGTGCGGCCACTGCCGCTGGCTGTTCCTCGACGCCAGCCGCAACCGCAGCCGGCGCTGGTGCAGCATGGAGCACTGCGGCACGGCGGCGAAGATCGACGCCCGCCGCGCGCGCGGTCGCGCCGCGCGCTAGCTTCTCAGCGCTCCGCGCACCTCGCGCGCGATCTCGAGGTCCTCGCGCGCCTCGACCACCAGCACGCGCGCCGCGGCGCCCTCCGCGGTCAGGTCCGCGTCGCCGTCCGCGGTGTCGTTGCGCAGCGGGTCGAGCTCGAGGCCGAGGTACGCCAGGCCCTCCACCGCCGCGGCCCGCACGGGCGCCGACCGCTCGCCGATCCCGCCGGTGAAGACGAGCGCGTCGATGCCCCGCAGGGCCGCCGTCATCGCGGCGATCGACGCGCGCAGGCGGTGCAGGTAGACCTCGAGCGCCAGGCGCGCGCGCTCGTCCCCGCTGCCCGCCTGCGCGAGCACCTCGCGCATGTCGGCGGTCCCCGCCAGCCCGCGCAGGCCCGACCCGCGCTCCAGTCCGTCGGCCAGCTCGGACACCGGCACGCCCTTGCGCTCGGCGAGCCACAGCACGATCCCCGGGTCGATGCTGCCGGACCGCGTGGCCATCATCAGCCCCTCCAGCGGCGTGAAGCCCATCGTCGTGTCGACGGACTCGCCCCCGCGCACGGCGCTCAGCGACGCGCCCGCGCCGAGGTGACACGTGACCACGCGCAGGTCGCCGCCCGCGCCGAGCAGCTCGGCGGCGCGGCGCGACGCGTAGGCGTGCGAGAGCCCGTGGAACCCGTACCGGCGCAGCGGCCAGCGGGCGCGCCACTCGGCCGGCAGCGGGTAGGTCCGCGCCGCCGGCGGCAGCGTGACGTGGAACGCGGTGTCGAAGCAGGCGACGTTCGGCACGCCCGGGAACGCCCGCTCCGCGACCTCGATCCCGGCGAGCGAGCCCGGCTGGTGCAGCGGGGCGAGGTCCGTCAGCGCGCGCAGCTCCTCGGTCACGCCCTCGTCGATCCGCACGGCATGGCGGAAGCGCTCGCCGCCGTGGACGACGCGATGGCCGATCGCGTCGACGTCGCCGGCGGCGGCGAGCCGCTCGGCCAGCTCCGCGTTGTCCTCGCCCGGCCGCGCGGGCGGCAGGTCGAGCGTCTCGGCGAGCGCGTCGGCGGCGTCGAGCAGCCGCACCTTCAGGCTGCTCGATCCCGCGTTGACGACGAGGACCCGCACCCGCGCGTCAGGCCGGCGAGCCGCGCAGCTCGTCGGTCGGCGTCTCCTCCCCGCCGTCGCCCGGCCACGTCCAGTCGCGCGTGTCCGGCATGTCGTCGCCGGTCTCCCGCGTGAAGGCGCGGTGGCGCAGCCGCTCGTCGAGCATCAGCTGGCGGACGTGGGCCGCCCTGGCTCCGAGCTGCGGCAGGCGGTCGATGACGTCGATCACGAGGTGGAACCGGTCCATGTCGTTGAGCATCACCATGTCGAACGGCGTGGTGGTCGTGCCCTCCTCCTTGTAGCCGCGCACGTGGATGTTCTCGTGGACGTTCCGCCGGTAGGTCAGCCGGTGGATCAGCCACGGGTAGCCGTGGTAGGCGAAGATCACCGGCTTGGTGGTGGTGAACAGCGCGTCGAAGTCGAGGTCGGACATGCCGTGCGGGTGCTCGCTCTCCGGCTGCAGCCGCATGAGGTCGACGACGTTGACCACGCGGACCTTGAGCTCCGGGAAGTGCTCGCGCAGCAGGGCCGCGGCGGACACGATCTCGAGCGTCGGGACATCGCCCGCGCAGGCCAGCACGACGTCGGGGTCGCCGCCCTGGTCGCTGCTCGCCCAGTCCCAGATCCCCACGCCGCGGGTGCAGTGGAGGATCGCCTCGTCCATCGTCAGGTACTGAAGCGCGGGCTGCTTGCCCGCGACGATGACGTTGATGTAGTCCCGGCTGCGCAGGCAGTGGTCGGCGACGGACAGCAGGCAGTTGGCGTCCGGCGGCAGGTAGACGCGGATGATCTCGGCCTTCTTGTTGACCACGTGGTCGATGAAGCCGGGATCCTGGTGGGAGAAGCCGTTGTGGTCCTGGCGCCAGGTGTGCGAGCTGAGGAGGTAGTTGAGCGACGCGATCGGCCGGCGCCACGGCAGGTGGCGCGTGACCTTCAGCCACTTCGCGTGCTGGTTGAACATCGAGTCGACGATGTGGATGAAGGCCTCGTAGCAGCTGAAGAAGCCGTGCCGGCCGGTGAGGAGGTAGCCCTCGAGCCAGCCCTGGCAGAGGTGCTCGCTCAGCACCTCCATGACGCGCCCGTCCGGCGACAGGTGGTCGTCCGTCGGAAGGATCTCCGCGTCCCAGGTGCGGTCCGTCGCCTCGAACACCGCCCCGAGCCGGTTGGACGCCGTCTCGTCGGGGCCGAACACGCGGAAGCGGTCCATGTTGGCGCGCATCACGTCGCGCAGCCACGTGCCGAGCACGCGCGTCGCCTCGGCGGTCTCGCGCGCCGGGGCGGGGACCTCGACGCCGTAGCCGCGGAAGTCCGGCAGCTCGAGGTTCCGCAGCAGCAGCCCCCCGTTGGCGTGCGGATTCGCCCCCATGCGCCGCCGGCCGCGCGGCGCCAGCGCCTGCAGCTCGGGCAGCGGCGCCCCGTGCTCGTCGAAGAGCTCCTCCGGGCGGTAGCTGCGGAGCCACTCCTCCAGCTGCGCGAGGTGCCCGGGGTCCTTGGCGAGGCCCGACAGCGGGACCTGGTGCGACCGCCACGACCCTTCGGTGGGCTTGCCGTCGACCTCCTTGGGCCCCGTCCAGCCCTTGGGCGTGACAAGGACGATCATCGGCCAGCGGACCGGACCCGTGACGCCGTCCTCCCGCGCCGCGCGCTGGATCTCCCGGATGTCCTTCACCGCGCGGTCGATCGTGGCGGCCATCAGCTGGTGCATCTCGCGCGGGTCGGAGCCCTCGACGAAGTACGGCGTGTGGCCGTTGCCGACGAAGAAGGCCTCGAGCTCGTCGCGGGGGATCCGGGCGAGGACCGTCGGGTTCGCGATCTTGTAGCCGTTGAGGTGGAGGATCGGCAGCACCGCGCCGTCGCGGCGCGGGTCGACGAACTTGTTCGAGTGCCAGCTCGCCGCGAGCGGGCCCGTCTCCGCCTCGCCGTCGCCGACGACCGCGCAGACCACGAGGTCCGGGTTGTCGAACGCCGCGCCGTACGCGTGGACCAGCGCGTAGCCGAGCTCGCCGCCCTCGTGGATCGATCCCGGCGTCTCCGGCGCGACGTGGCTCGGCACGCCGCCCGGGAAGGAGAACTGGCGGAACAGCCGCCGCATGCCCTCCTCGTCCTGGCCCACGTGGTGGTAGATCTCGGTGTAGCTGCCCTCGAGCCAGCTGTGGGCGACGAGCCCCGGACCGCCGTGGCCGGGACCCGTGATGTAGATCGCGTCCAGATCGTGCTCGACGATCGCGCGGTTCATGTGGACGTAGACGAAGTTCAGCCCGGGCGTGGTCCCCCAGTGACCCAGCAGGCGCGGCTTGACGTGCTCGAGACGCAGCGGCTCGCGCAGCAACGGGTTCGCGAGCAGGTAGATCTGCCCGACGGAGAGGTAGTTCGACGCGCGCCAATAGGCGTCGATCAGATCGAGCTCGCGGTCCGCCAGCGGCGGACTCTCGGCGGCGGGCGAAACGGTCACGGCGTCCTTTCCCAGTGGCGGAATCGACCCGAAGTCAAGCAAGGCGGGCGCGGCTCGCGTCGCCCGGACGGGCGCGAGGTCAGCGCTCGGGGCCGTGCTGCGCCTGGATCGCGGTGATGGCCACGGTGTTGACGATGTCGTCCACCGTCGCGCCGCGCGACAGGTCGTTGACCGGCATGCGCAGGCCCTGCAGGACCGGGCCGATGGCCACCGCGCCCGCGCTGCGCTGAACCGCCTTGTACGTGTTGTTGCCCGTGTTCAGGTCGGGGAAGATGAACACCGTCGCGCGCCCGGCCACCGCGCTGTTCGGCAGCTTCGTGGCGGCCACGCCGACGTCCACGGCCGCGTCGTACTGGATCGGACCCTCCACGGACAGCTCCGGCGCGCGCTCGCGCACCATCGCGGTCGCCGCGCGCACGCGCTCCACCCCCGCGCCGGTGCCCGATTCGCCGGTCGAGTACGAGAGCATCGCGACCCGCGGCTCGATCCCGAACTGGGCCGCGGTCGCGGCGGAGGAGATGGCGATGTCGGCCAGCTGCTCCGCGGTGGGCTCCGGGTTCACCGCGCAGTCGCCGTAGACGAGCACGCGGTCGCTGAGGCACATCAGGAAGACGCTCGAGACGATCGAGACGCCGGGGCGCGTCTTGATGATCTCGAAGCTCGGCCGGATGGTCTGCGCCGTCGTGTGCACGGCACCGGACACCATCCCGTCGGCCATGCCGAGCGCGACCATCAGCGTGCCGAAGTAGGACACGTCGGTCACGACGTCGCGCGCCACGTCGACGGTGATGCCCTTGTGCGCACGCAGGCGCGCGTACTCCCCGGCGAAGCGGGCGCGGAGCGCCTCGTCCCACGGATCGACGATGCGCGCCCCGCCGAGGTCGAGCCCGAGCCGCAACGCCTCGGTCCGCACCGCGTCCTCGGCGCCGAGCAGCGTGAGCTCGACCACCTCCCGGCGCAGCAGCGTCTCGGCGGCCCGCAGGATGCGCTCCTCCGTGCCCTCGGGGAGCACGACGTGGCGCCGGTCGGCCCGCGCGCGGTCGAGCAGCTCGTACTCGAACATCAGCGGCGTCACGACCTGCGAGCCGGACACCGCCGCGCGGTCCAGCACCTCGGCGCCGTCGACGTTCTGCTCGAACGCCGCGAGCGCCGCGTCGATCTTGCGCGGGCTCTCCGGCGTGATCCGGCCGAGCGCCGAGCCGACGAGCGTGGCCGTCTCGTAGGTGTCGTGGCCGGTGAGCGCGACGGGCGGGACCGCCGGCGGGAGCCCGCGCACGAGCTCCACGACCTGCCGCGCGGGGCGCATCCCGCCGGTGAGGATCACGCCCGACACGGCCGGCAGGGTCCCCGAGGCGCTCGCCATGACCATCCCGAGCAGCACGTCGTCGCGGTCGCCGGGCGTCAGCACGACGGCGCCGTCGGACAGCCGGTCGAGGAGGTTGGGGAGCGTCATCGCGGCGATCACGACGGCGAGCGCCTCGCGGTCGAGCAGGCTCCGATCCCCCGCGATGAGCTCCCCGTCGCACGCAGCCACGACCTCGGCGACCGTCGGGGCCATGAGGAGCTCGACCTCGGGCACGACATAGGCGGGAACGGGACCGCCGGCGAGGTCCGCCGCGACGGCCGCCGCCTCGGCGGGCGCCACGCGGTTGGCGACGACGCCGACGACCGTGCAGCCGGCCGCCCGCATGGAGGAGAGCGCGACCGCGACGGCGGAGCGGACCTCCTGCGGCGTCCGGTGGTGGCCCGAGACGACGCACAGGACCGGCAGGCCGAGGTTGACGGCGATGCGGCCGTTCAGCGCGAGCTCGCCGGCGGCGCCGACGTCGGCGAAGTCCGTGCCCACCGCGAGCACGCCGTCGCACCGGGCCGCGAGTCCCCGGAAGCGGGCGACGATCTCCTCGAGCGCGGCGTCCCCGTCGGCGCGCACGTCCTCGTAGGTGACGCCGAGCGAGGCGTCGTAGGGCACGCCGTCGGTGTCGCCCGGACGCAGGAGGTCGACGAGGGAATCCCGGCCGTCCACGGGCTCCACGACGGGGCGGAAGACGCCGAGGCGGCCGACGCGGCGGACCAGGAGCCGCTGCAGGCCCAGCGCGATCGCCGACTTCCCCGTGGCGGGCCCGCTCCCGGCGACGTACAGGCCGCGCGCGATCAGCTCGCGCCGTCCTCGGCCCGCTCGCCCGCGTGTCCTCGACCGCTCACGTCCGGGGCAGGCTACCCGCGGGGCTCCCGGCTCAGCGGCGGCGGTCCGGCCGCGGTGTCGCCGGCGCCGCCGTGCGGGGAACTACGGAGGGACGCTGCGGGCGGGGCCGGATGGGACGGCGCCCGTTTCCGCCGATGCTTGCCGTGTCAACCACACAAGCAGGAAGCGCCCACAGGGGGAGCACCATGCGCAAGCTCTACACGTACGGCGGCGTGGCCGCCAGCATCGTCCTCATCGCCATCGGCCTCGGCTCGCTGGTCATGGGCGCCGTCAGCCGCGAGCAGGTCCGCACCGAGCTGGCGCGCGAGCAGATCGTCGGCACGCCCGACTCCACGATCCCCGGCCAGACGGTCGACACCGGCGCCGAGGCCAAGGCCTTCGCCGCCGTCATGCGCGAGCACACGCTGAAGATCACCGGCGGCCAGACCTACTCGCAGATGGGCCGCTTCCTCGACGAGACGGGCAAGCCGACCAGCGACGAGACCGCCGCCGCCACGGACCCGAAGACCGGCGCGCCCGTCGAGAACCCCGCCCGAAACATCTGGATCAGCTCCACCGCCTTCCAGACCGCGCTCAACACGGCCTACTTCGCCGAGAGCGTCGCGACGTTCGTGTTCGCCGTCGGCGGCGCCCTGCTCCTCGTCGGGATCGGGCTGCTCGTCCTCACCGTCCGCCTGCTCGCCCGCCCCGAGACCGCCCCGGCCGCCGCCGTCCGGCCCGCCGCCGTCCCGATCGCCGGCTGAGCCCAAGAACCCGGTTCCCCGACCCCGCGGCCGGCCTCAAAGGGCCGGCCGCGGTCGTTGTATGCACGGGCGGCGCGTGCGAGGATGCCGCCTCCATCGCGACGACTTGGGGAGGAGACGCCGTGCGGATGCTCAAGCTGGTCCCGTTCGCCGCGGCCGCGGCGCTGGTGCTCGCGCCGCCGGCCGGCGCCCGCGGGCTCGGGATCGACGTCGTGGCGACCGGGCTCGACAACCCGCGCCACGTGGCCGTCGGCAAGCGCGACGCCGTCTACGTGGCGGAATCGGGCCGTGGCGGCGATCACGCCACCGCGACCTCGTGCTTCGACTCCGCGGAGGGGCCGTCGTGCACCGGCGCGACCGGCGCCGTCACGCGCGTCGACCGGCACGGGCAGGAGCGAATCGTCACCGGCCTCGCCTCCTTCGCCCCGGAGGGCGGCGGCAACGCGATCGGCCCGCACGGGATCTTCGTCCGCCGCAACAAGGTCTACGTGACGAACGGCGGCCCCACCGCGCCGCTGCGGGGCGACCCGCCGGACGTCGTCCTCCGCGACCCGACGCTGGTCGCCGAGGATCCGGTCTCGAGCCTGTACGGGAAGCTGCTCCGGATCCACCGCCACGGTGACGTCGAGGAGATCGCCGACCTGTGGGCGTTCGAGCGCGACAACAACCCCGACGCCGAGCTCGGCAACCCGCTTGTCGACTCCAACGCAGTCGACGTCCTCGCGCTCGGGCGCCGCTTCCTCGTGACGGACGCGGGCGGCAACTCGCTGCTCGAGGTCACCCGCGACGGCGAGGTCCGCGTGGTGCACCTCTTCCCGAACGTCGACACGCCGGGACCCGGCGGCGCGGTCATCCCGATGCAGGCCGTGCCGACCGGCGTGGTGAAGGGCCCGGACGGCGCCTACTACGTGAGCCAGCTCACCGGCTTCCCGTTCCCCGTGGGCGGCGCGAGCGTGTTCCGGGTGGACCCGCACACCGGCGAGGCGACGACCTACGCCACCGGCTTCACCAACATCATCGACCTCGACTTCGACGACGAGGGGACGCTCCACGTCCTCGTCCACGACAGCGACTCGCTGCTGGGCCTCGGCCGCGACGGCGCGATCTGGCGCGTGCCGTGGGGCGGCGGGACTCCGCAGCAGCTCGAGCTCCCGGCGGGCACGCTGATCGAGCCCGGCGGCATCGCGGTCGAGGACGAGGACGAGCTGTACGTCTCCAACCACTCCCGGGAGGCGGGCGCGGGCGAGGTGCTCCGCATCGAGCTGGACCACTGACGCGCCGCGGCGGCCGCCGTCGTCAGCCCGGCGGCGGCTTGCCGATGACGGCGTGGCCCTGGAAGTCCGGCAGCACGGCGTACGTGCTGCCCGTCCTCGCGGTGAACTCCCGCACGGCGCGCCTCACGCCGGGGGTGTGGGCGTTGTTGTAGTCGGCGACCATCATGTACCCGCCCGGCACGAGTCGTGGGTGGAACCACTCGAGGCCGGCCGCGGTCGCGTGCCAGAGCCCGACGTCGATGTGCACGAAGCAGAACCGCTCGCGCTCGAGGCCCGACGCCGACTCGGGGAACCAGCCGGGACGGATGCGCGCGCGGTCGGGGTGCGGGAGCCGGGCGCGCACGATCTCGGCCGTCGTGGGGGGCAGCGGATAGGGCGCGGTGGGGAGCCCCTCTGCCGCGTCGCGCCGGGCGTCACGAGCGTCGAAGCCGTCGAAGGTGTCGAACAGGAACAGCGCCCTGTCCGGGAAGCAGGCGTTGAGCATCCGGGCGTAGTCGCCCCGGAAGACGCCGAGCTCGGCGACGGAGCCGGGCAGCCGTTGCTCGCCGATCTCCCGCGCGAGCAGCTCGGTCGTCGCCGCGCGGACGAACTCGAAGTTGGCCGTCGCGCGGCGGAAGCGGTGGTACGGGATCACCGGGCCCTGCGCGATGTAGCGGTTCGCGCGCGCGCCGCTGAGGAGCAGCACCGCCCGGGCCCGTACCGCGAGCGCCCGCGCGCCGTCACGGGACGCGCCGGCGATGCGGCCGCGGCGGTCCACCACGCTGAGCGGCTCGATGGCGTCCATGTCGGGTTCTCGTCCGGCCTCCGGAAGGCGACCGTACGCCGAGCCCGCGCGCCGCTGCTCGGGCGGGCGTCCGCACGGCAACGCCCGCCCCGGCGGAGTGTCCGCGAGGACACCGGCGCGTGTGCGCTCAGCGGGACCGGAGCAGCGGCGCGTACGCCCTCGCGAGCCCCACCGCGGCGGTGGAGACGAGCGCCGAGCGGATGTCGTCGGGCCGCCGCCGGTAGCCGCGTGCACGGCCGCGTGGGCGATCCGGCCGTCCGGGTGCGGATGCCGCGGCGGCGCGTGGAGGTCGTGCACGAGCAGCGCGGTCATGACGGTGCGCATCGTGTCCGGGGCGAAGACCCATCGATGCCGGCCCGATGCGCCGTGGTAGCGGGGGGCGAGCGGCCGTCGTCGAGCGGCACTCACGTCCGACCTGGGACGGACGCTCAACCCCGCGGACTCGACGCGCGCCGCGTACCTCGTCGCCGCAGCGAGCCGTCGCGAGCGCTCGAGCCGTGCGGCGGGGCGGCCCCGTCCACCGCGACCGCCGCGGTAGGACGGGCCCGCAGTCTGGGCGTCCCGCCCGCTTACGGCTCGGCGCGGTCGGCCGAGGCGCTCAGGCGGACTCGGGCTGGAGCTCAACGACCGAGGCGAGCATTCCGATGTGCAGCGTTCCGTCATCGTGCTGGAACGCGACGAAGAGCGCGCTGCAAGACGAGACGCGACGCCACGGCATAGGATCGCCTGCCATGCAGATGCGGACGCTCGGGCGGACCGGTATCCAGGTCAGCCCCCTCTGTTTGGGCACGATGATGTTCGGGGCCTGGGGCAACCCGGATCACGACGACTGCGTGCGGATCATCCACCGGGCGCTGGACGCCGGGATCAACTTCATCGACACCGCGGACGTGTACTCCGGCGGCGAGTCCGAGGAGATCGTCGGCAAGGCGCTCAAGGGTCGCCGCGACGACGTCGTGCTGGCTACCAAGGCGCACGGCGCGATGGGCGAGGATCCCAACCACCGCGGGAACTCGCGCCGCTGGATCGTGCGCGAAGTCGAGAACAGCCTGCGCCGGCTCGGCACCGACTGGATCGACCTCTACCAGATCCACCGCCCCGACCCGGCGACCGACATCGACGAGACGCTCGGCGCGCTCACGGACCTCGTGCGCGCTGGCAAGGTCCGCGCCATCGGGGCCTCGACCTTCCCGGCGCACGAGATCGTGGAGGCCCAGTGGGTCGCCGAGCGCCGCGGGCGCGAGCGGTTCATGTCCGAGCAGCCGCCGTACTCGATCCTCGTGCGCGGCATCGAGACGCACGTGCTGCCGGTGTGCCAGCGCTACGGCATGGGCGTGATCACCTGGAGCCCGCTGGCCGAGGGCTGGCTCACCGGCCGCTACCGCAAGGACGCGCCGCTGCCGCCGTCGTCGCGCTCGGGCCGGCACCCGGTGCACTGGGACATGTCCATCCCCGAGAACCGCGACAAGCTGGAGGCCGCCGAGGCGCTCGCCGTACTCGCCGAGCAGGAGGGCATGTCGCTGATCCATCTGGCGATCGCCTTCACGCTCGAGCACCCGGCCGTGTCCTCGGCGATCATCGGGCCGCGCACGATGGAGCAACTGGAATCTCAGCTCGGCGCAGACGAGATCGAGCTCAGCGACGCCGTGCTCGACCGCATCGACGAGATCGTGCCGCCCGGACGCAACGTCAGCCCGGCCGGCGCCGGCTATGACCCGCCGTCGCTGACCGAGCCGGCGCTGCGCCGGCGACGCCGAGCCTGAAGCCTCCACCCGATCGGCGGCGCCCGGCGCGCCGCCGACCGGAGCGGGCGGCTCGTCGGTCGATTCCGGAGCCCACGGAGGTCGAAGTCGCGCCGAGCCTTCGACAGCGGGTCGATCCGGCTCGCGGTGCGCACTCGCCGAGTCGCCCGGCGTGCACCCGCCGCGGCGCCGCTTCCGCCGCAGGCGCGCGCCGTGCGGGTCCGGATCCGGTCGACAGGACCCGCGTCGAAGACGGTGCTCCGGTCGCTCGAGGCCGGATACCGCCGGCGTGAGCTCAGCCAGGGCGCGACGGCTGGCGTGCAGCCGGCATCTCGAACGCGCTCGTGAGGCCGCCCACCGCCGGTGACGACCCGGCGCGCGATCGGCGACTGCGGCGACGTCGCGAGGGCAGCAGGTCCCCGCACCGACGTCGTCGCAGGCTGCGACGCCGGCGCGCATGACGGCGAGCCGGGCGGAGGTGCCGCTTGCAGTGTTCGGGCGCGCCCGGGTAGGTTCCGGCGCGTGTCAGAAAGCGAACGAGAGCTGCGCAACCGCATCGCGGAATTGGAGCGGGCGTTGGAGCAGGCCAGGCGAGAAGCCGGCGTGGACGAACTCACCGGCGCGCTGAACCGCCGCGGTTGGGAGCGGCTGCTCGCGTCCGAAGAGGAGCGCTGCGCGCGCCACGGCCTCGATGCCGTGATCGTGACCCTCGACCTCGACGAGTTGAAGGCGACGAACGACGCAGCCGGCCACGCGGCCGGTGATCGACTGATCAGCGCATGCGCCGACGCCCTACGGAGCACCGTCCGCGCCGAAGACGCCGTTGCTCGCACCGGCGGCGATGAGTTCGCGGTCCTCGCGGTGCAAACCACGGAAGGCCGCGACGTGGCGGTGCAAGCGAGAATCGCGGACGCGTTGAAGTCCGCGAGCGTCAAGGCGACTCTCGGATCGGCCCGTCGCGTGGAGTCCCGAACGCTGCGGCAGGCATGGCAGCGCGCCGATCAACGGATGATTGCGGCAAAGGCCGCGAAAGGCCGAGGTCGGTAGACGCGTCGGGACTCGGCCTCGGCCCGAGAGGCAACGGCACCAGGCTCAGCCGTGACGGAGCTTGCGCGCAGCCGTCGAACTCCACGCGCTTGGACGAACGCATGCAACGCCGCCTGGAGGGCCGCTGCTTGCCGCCGCGCTGCTCGCGATCCCGGCCATCGCCATCGAGCTGTCGTCGGCCGACGAGCCGTGGGACACGGCCGCGACCCTTCTCGACTTGGCTGATCTGGATACGGCTCCTGCGCCGAGTGAAGGCGGCCGTGCTCACCCGCCGGCCGCTCTCAACCGAAGGCGTCCGCGACGCCGCGGTCCTCGCCTTGCTCACCGCGCTCGGTGGCGGCGCCGCCTCCGCGGCGATCGAGCGGAGGGCACCGAGCGGCGATCCGCTGAGCGCGTGGGATGGCGTCGGCCAGACTGGGCGAGATCACTCGTCGACTCGACCGGCTCGGACCACCGGAGCGGCGCGCGAACCGCCTCGATCGGTAGCCCGCGCCCTCTCGGGCAGAGCAGGGCATCCTGAGCCGCCGGCTGCCGTTCGAGGCCCGGAGAACCGCCACCCGCCGCCACCCGGTTCCCAGCTGAGACGCGCCGCTGGTCGCGCGTCGCCGACCGGGCCGGCTGCCACGGTTTCGGTCATGGGACCCGACGTCGTGGCGCCCACCGTCAACGGGGAGCCGTACGAGGTCGCGAAGGTCCGCCGGAGCCCCCGCACGATGAGGCACACGTGCTGCCGCGGGAAGTGTTCCGGGAGCTCACCGCCAAGGAGATGAAGTGGCGGCGTGGGTCAAGAGGCGGCAGGCCGCGGTCGCACAACCGTCGCCCGACGTCCGACGCCATGCCCGGCCGCATCCGAGTCGCGTCTCCAGACCCGGGCCTCCGCAACGCGGCCGACCCGTTCGTCGCTGCGGAAGCTGGCGCCCGTGGCTTCACCGTGGTGAGAGGCGGAGGCGGCGCCGACGCTGGAAACCGCGGCTGAGCAGGCGGTTCGGTAGGCACCCCCGGCAGGACTCGAACCTGCGACCCTCCGCTTAGAAGGCGGACGCTCTATCCAGCTGAGCTACGGGGGCGCGCGCGGACACAGGCTAGTTGCGCGGGCGTCACCGGCGCCGGCACACGCGAAAAGTGATCCGCCACGAGCGCGGATGCGACATAGTGGCCCGGAGGCGCCGGACGCGACCACGACAGGAGGAGCGACGATGCTGAAGTCGGGAGACGTGCTCGAGATCCCCGCGCTGGGGGTGCGCATCGAGTTCCGGCGCACCGCCGCGGAGACGGGCGGCGAGTACACCGAGTTCGACGTCGTCGGCCGCCCGCGCGGCTTCCTCGTCCAGCCCCACGTGCACGGCCGCACGACAGAGCGCATGGAGGTCCTCGAGGGGTCGCTCGCCATGACGATGAACGGCCGCACCCAGATCCTCGCGCCGGGGGAGTCGATCTCGACGCCGCCCGGCACGCCGCACCGGCACGTCGGCGCGGGGAAGGGTTCCGGCCGGGTGCGGATCGAGCACCGGCCGGCGGGGCGCTTCGAGGACTTCGCCCAGGACCTCGCGCGCATGGACCGCAACGGGGAGATCTCCCGCATCGGCCTGCCGAAGCCGGTGCCCGGCGCGCGCTTCATCCTCGAGTACATGGAGGACGCGCGCGGCGCCTCCCCGCCGCCGCGCGTGCAGCGCGCCGTCGCGCGCACGATCCTGCGCATCGCCGGGCAGGCGTCGAACGAGTACGTGTTCGTGGACGAGTGGGACGTCGACGCCCCGGTCGACGCCGTCCACGCCGCCGTCGGCGACGCCGCGACGTATCCGGACTGGTGGCGCCCGACGTATCTCGACGTGCGCCCGGAGGGCGAGCGGGGCGTCGGCCAAGTCGTCCACCACCACTTCCGCGGACCCTTGCCCTACACGCTCAAGGCGACGACGCGGACGACGCGCTACGAGCCGCCGAACCTCGTGGAGACGACCGTGGAGGGCGACCTGCGCGGCACCGGGATCTGGACCCTGACGCCGGCGCCCGACGGGCGCACGCACGTGCGCTTCGACTGGCGCGTGGCCGCCGACCGGCCGTTCCTGCGCGTCCTCACGCCCGTGCTGCGGCCCGCCTTCCGCTGGAACCACAACTGGGCGATCGCCCGCGCGCAGGACGGCCTCGAGCCCTACGCGCGGCGCCGCGCCGCCGAGGCGCCCGAGCCGGGGGTCGCCGCCGTGACGTCGCCGTGACGGCGCGCCGCGTAGGCTGCGCCGGGTGCCCGACCGCGCGATCCGCTCCTGGCTCATGGACATGGACGGCGTCCTCGTCCACGAGGAGCACGCCATCCCCGGCGCTCCCGAGTTCATCGCCGCGCTCCGCGAGCACGGCGCGCCGTTCCTCGTCCTGACCAACAACTCGATCTACACGCGCCGCGACCTCGCCGCGCGGCTGCGGGCCAGCGGGCTGGACGTGCCGGAGGAGCGGATCTGGACGTCCGCGCTCGCCACCGCCAGGTTCCTCGAGGACCAGCGGCCGGGCGGCAGCGCGTTCGTGATCGGCGAGGCCGGGCTCACGACCGCGCTGCACGAGGGCGGCTACACGCTGACGGAGCGCGACCCGGACTACGTCGTGCTGGGCGAGACGCGCACGTACTCGTTCAGCCAGCTCACCCGCGCGATCCGGCTGATCGAGGGCGGCGCGCGGTTCATCGCGACCAATCCCGACCCGACGGGCCCGTCGGCGGAAGGGTCGCTGCCCGCCACCGGCGCGGTCGCGGCGCTGCTCAGCCGCGCGACCGGCATCGAGCCGTACTTCGTCGGCAAGCCCAACCCGCTGATGATGCGCTCGGCGCTGAACGCCATCGAGGCGCACTCCGAGGACACGGCGATGATCGGCGACCGCATGGACACGGACGTCGTCTCTGGGCTGGAGGCCGGACTCCACACGATCCTCGTGCTCACCGGCGTCGCGACCGAGGCGATCGCGGAGCGCTTCCCCTACCGGCCGTCGCGGATCGTCGAGTCCGTCGCGGCGCTCGTCGACGAGGTCCGCCCGCCGGAGTGAGCCCGGCTACGACGGGCGCTCGCCGAGCTCCTCGGCGCGCCCGTCGGGATGGCCCATGAACCACGTCGGGGTGTCCGCCTCGCGGCCCTTCACGGTCTCGACCGTGCACGGCTTGCCCCACAGCGCGGCCACCTGCGCGAGCGTCCCGCACGCGTACTCCGCGTCGAGCCCGATGCCGTCGTGGCGGTGCGCCAGCAGCAGCTCCCCGCGGCCGCGGAAGTCCGCGTCGACGATCTCCACGCGCGGGATCCCGAACGTGGAGTGCTGCGGGATGAGGATCTCGCGGACCGCGTCGGCCTCGCGCGAGGACACGCGGATCCGCCGCGGGTCGCGCGGCAGGTGCTCGAACGCGAACAGGCGGCACTCCTCGCACACCTTCGGGGTGAGGAACTCGCGCAGCAGCGCCTCGTCGTCGTACGTGCGCAGCACGGTGCGGACCTGCTCGAACGGCTCGACCTCCCCCGCCCACGCCCAGCGCTCGCGCTCCTCGTCGTCCGGCTCCGTCGCGATCCGGATGATCTCGCGCATGATCGCGATGCCGAGGTTGTACGGGTTCACCCGCCCCTGGTGCGGGGCGACGACGCCGGAGTTGAGCGCCTCGTACTCCCAGTAGCGGTCGGCGGGAAGGAACAGCCGCTGCACGATCTCCTGGTGGCAGAGCACCGCGGCGCCCTCGTTGAGGAGCTTCGTGCGCAGCTGCGGGAGGAAGTAGCCCTGCTCGGCGTGGACGATCGACATGACGTCGCGCTGCCAGTCCTCGAGCCCGCGCGCGTGGCGCTCGATGAACCCCAGCAGGTCCTGCTCGGGCTCGCGCGGGAAGCGCCGGCGCAGCTCGCGGCGCTCGGCCTCGGCGCGCCGCTTGGCGGCCTCCACCTCGTCCGGGAACAGCGCGTCGTACGGTCCCTCGCGCACGTCGGGCTCGGGCGTCGGGGCCGGGCGGATGAGCTGCGCCTGCGGCTGGTGGATGGCGATGGCGTGGCAGGCGTCGAGGAAGTCCTCCACGCGCTCGCGGCCGTGCGCGGACATGTAGTCCGCGATCCGCTCCGCGGCGGCGAGGACGCGCGGCATGATCGCGCGGTCCACGGCGCCCAGCCAGCGGTTGTGCTCGAACACCCAGCCGTGGCCCAGGCAGTGGGCGATGACGAGCGTCTGGGCGACGAGGCTGTTGCCTTCCATCAGGTAGGCGTGGACCGGGCTCGTGTTGAAGATGAGCTCGTAGATCCGGCTCTCGCCGCGCTGGTAGCGGCCGTACTCCGCGTCGAACTGCGCGCCCCAGCGGGCGCTCGAGTAACGCGCCGGGAGGCCGTTCGCGGCGGCGAAGTAGACCTCCTCGGGGCGGACGAGGTGGTAGATGACCTCGGGGACGTCGAAGCCGAGGTCCGCGGAGGCGATCTCCCGGCAGCGTGCGTCGATCTCCTGCAGGTCGGCGACCGTGTAGCCCGTCACCGCACGATCTCCTCGACGCGGTCCTTGGCGAAGAAGCGCTTGAGCGCCGGCCACAGCGCGCGGTCCTCCGCGGCGGCGGCGAACACGAACCCCTCGAGGTCGGCGATCTCCTTCTGGTAGTGCGCCGACAGCTTGTGGCGGCCGGCGCCCGCGCGCGGGTCCACCTCGAGGTAGCCGACGAGCGAGCAGAACTGCGTCAGCCGCCGCACGAGCTCGATCGTGCGGCGGTTGTCGGCGGCGAAGTTGTCGCCGTCGGAGACGTGGAGGACGTAGATGTTCCAGTCCTCGGCGGGATAGCGGTCGTGCTGGATCTCGAGCACCGCCTCGAACGCGGAGGACACCCGCGTGCCGCCCGACTCCATGCGGTTGAAGAACTCGTGCTCGGTGACCTCCCTCGCTTCCGTCGTGTGCGCGATGAAGACGAGCTCCGTCTGGTCGTAGCGGCGGCGCAGGAACTGCACGCACCAGTAGAAGAAGAGCCGCGCGATGCGCTTGCGCCCCGCGTCCATGGAGCCCGACACGTCCATGGCGAGGAAGATGATCGCCTTGTGCCGCGGCTTCGGGAGCTCGCGGTAGGAGAGGTAGCGCAGGTCGGGCTTCTCGATCCCCCCGAGCGCGGGGTGGCCCATCTTCGCGTTGCGCAGCAGGTTCTCCCGCAGCGTCGCCTTCTTGTCGAGCTGCGGGCCCTTGCGCGCGATGTCGTCGTAGATGGTGTTCGTCGCCTCCGCGTCGGCCGACGCGCGCGGGCGCAGGCGCGGGAGCTCGAGCTCGGCGAACAGCATCTCCTCGACGTCCTCCATGTCGAGCCAGACCTCGTAGATCTCCTCGCCCGGCTCCGTGCCGGCCTCGCTGCCGCGCTCGCCGTCGCCGGGCGGCCCGAGCACGTCGCCCGGCTCGCCCTCGCCCTGCCCCACGCCCCCGCCCTTGCCGCGGTCGAGGATGAACTGCCAGCGCTTCGTGCCCTTGACCGGGACGCGGATGCGCTTGTCCGGGCCGGCGGCGACGATGTCCTCCTCGCCGATGCGCTCCTTGAGCTGCTCGGTGATCTTGCGGCGCAGCCGCTCGCGGTGGTGCAGGGCGTCGCGGCGCCCCGCGTCGTGCGGCAGCCCGGAGTCGCCGACGACGGCCATCAGCGGTTCAGCAGATGACCGACGTAGTCGACGAGGTCCCGTGCCGAGTGCTCGTTGTAGCCGCGCTCCTCCATGAGGATGGTGAGCACCTCGTTGAGGCGCTTCGCCTGCTCCTTGTCGGGGTTGGTGCGCGAGACGGTCACGCGCACGATGTCCTTGAGCTGGTCGAAGAGGTACTCCTCGATGCCCGTGGCCAGCACCGTGTCCGTCTCGTAGGTGAGCGGGCGGTCGCCGCGGCGCAGCGCGATGCCGATGCGCATGAGCACGCCCTGGCGGAACGTGTCCTTGGCCGACTGCGGCACGGCGGGCTTGACCTTCTCCTCGATCGCCCGCATGAGCTTCTCGTCGGGGTCGCGGTCCTCGCCCGTGATCGGGTCCTTGGTCTTCGTGCCCTGACAGTAGGCCTCGATGTTCGTCAGGTAGTTCTCCAGCAACTCCTGCGCGTGCTCGGAGAAGGCCGGCACGAACGCCTTGCGGACCTCGTCCTTCAGCCGGCGGTCGATCTCCTTCCGCGCGTCGACGACGAAGGCGCGCAACTGCTCGCGCACCTCCTTCGGCGCCTCCATCCGCTCGATGTGCTCCGTCATGGCGATCAGCGCCATCACCGGCGTGAGGTACTTGCCGGTGTGGTGCTCCTCGCCCGCGCGGCGCGCCGCGCCGGAGAGCACGTCGACGATCGCCCGCGGCCCGAGGCCGCTCATGCCCTCGTGGTCGGCGGCGCGCTTGATCTCGGGGATCTGCGCGAGCTTCCAGTCGCCGACCTCCTCGCCGTCGTAGAGCTTCATCTTCTCGACCGGCCCGAGGTTCTCGTGCTCCTTGAGGCGCGAGAGGACGGCGACCATCGCGGCGGCGCGCAGCGCGTGCGGCGCGATGTGCAGGTCGCCGCGGCCCTCGCCGGTGAGCAGCTTGCGGTAGATCTTCTCCTCGTCGGAGACGCGCACGTTGTACGGCACCGGGACCGTGACGAGGCGGTCCTTCAGGGCCTCGTTCTTCTGGTCGGCCATGAAGGCGCGGAACTCCGCCTCGTTCGTGTGGGCGACGATGACGGTGTCGGAGTCGATGTAGCCGAACTTGGCCACCTTGAACTGCTTCTCCTGCGCCATCGTCAGGAAGAGGTTGCGGAACTCCGCCGGGTTCTTGAAGAACTCGACCGCCTCGAACACGCCGCGGTTGGACTTGGAGAACTCGCCCGCCCAGTCCAGCGCCATCGGGTGCGAGTCCGACCCGTGCGTCTCGATCGCCTTGAAGTCGAGCCCGCCCGTGAGCTGCTCCATGCTCATCGACTTCGGATCGCCCGGCTCGAACGTGCCGATGCCGATGCGCCTTGCCTCCGAGAAGAACAGCCGCTCGATCGGGAAGCGCAGGAAGTCGCCGCCGAACTCGTTGTCGAGCCGCCACTGGCAGACCGGGCAAAGCCCGCCCTGGATCGGCACGCCGGTGTGCTCGCGCGCCTGCGGGCGCAGCGGCGGCGGGATCAGGTGCAGCGGCTCCTCGTGCATGGGGCAGCCCTGCAGCGTGAAGACGGCGCCGGGCTCCGTCGCCGTCCAGGCCTCGAGCCCCCGCTTGAGGAGCGCCGCCACCGAGCTCTTCGCGCCGCCCGGCGGCCCCCAGAGCAGGAGGATGCGGCGGCGCGTCTCGTGCCCCTGCGCCGCCGTCTCGAAGTAGCGCACGATGCGCTCGAGCGGCACGTCGAGCCCGAACAGGTCGGCGGCGAAGAAGCCGTAGGACACCTCGCCGGCGTGGAGCCCCGGGTGCCAGCCGGCGGCGCGGATCATCTGGAAGATCCGCTCGTGGGCCGTCGCGGCGATGGACGGCTGGGCGGCGACTCTGTCGATGTACTCGTTGAGCGTGATCAGCTCGGCCTTCTCGGCCGGGCCTCGCTTGGCGGCGTCCGCCAGGGCCTGCTTGAAGTTCATGGCTTGCCTCTCGCCTTTGTCGACCCCTCCACGAGGTGTCGCAGAACCATCGGACGGGAAGCGTGTGATGGTGCGGGTCGCTGTGGCCGCCATGACCTTCCCGGAGGGAATTTCGGCCACAGGTCCAACCGGACGACTGCACGCCTCGACCGCGGGTCCAGCCCGATCCCGCCCGGACCGCTGCAACGGACGAGACGGCGCGCGCGCGACGCACCGCGAAGTGCGTCGCCCGGGCCGTCGTCGTGGCGCTCGCGCTCGCGCCTGAGCCCGGCGCCGAGCCGGAGTCCCGAGCGTTCAACCGCTCCCGTTCGTGTGAGGCGAGGCCGCATCCTGCAGCGTGAACCGGGTGTCTTGGTTCGTACTACCACGGGACTCACGCAGGCGAAAGGTGGCGGGGGTTAAGGCGCCACTGGGCGGCCTTGGGGGGGCGTCTGGGGGGACGCCCGGCGTGCTACCCGCGGCGTCCCGCCGCGAGCGGCACTTGCAGCCCACTTCTGTAACGCGCCTGACGGCAGCGACGGTCCGCTCGCGCTCGGACCGGGCGCGGGCGTCGGCGGCGCGCGCGCCGGGTACGCGCCGGTCATGGACGAACGCCAGCAGAAGGCCTGGGAGGACGCGGTCGAGCGCAAGAAGGAGGAGGCCCGCACGGCGTCCGAGCAGACGAGCCCAGACGCCGCCCCCCCGCCGGGCGACCTCGGCTCCGGCTCCCAGGAGTCGGTGAACGCGCCGGGCACGAGCCAGGACCAGCCGGAGCCGCAGCACAAGAGCTCGCGGCACGGCCACGTGACCGCCGAGAACTGGAACCAGTGACCCCCGCGCGCCTTCGCGGACCGCGTGTCTGCAGGCGTTCCGCGCCGCCGCCGGACCCCGGTGGCGGGCGTACACTCGGTTCCTGACCGACGTACCGTCGACGCGCTGCAGGACCTGCGACCGGGACATCGGCGCCGGCGCCGATGAGTGCGAGGTCTGCGCGGCGGGCCGTTCGACGCTTCCCGCCGCCGAGGAGCGCGGCCCCGAGCTCGTCGACGGCCGCTACCGGCTCGTGCGCTTCCTCGGGCGCGACTCGGCGAAGGTCGTGCACGTCGCGCACG
>DATMVH010000244.1:0-2846 GCA_035563395.1 Solirubrobacteraceae bacterium | reverse complement strand
GCGCGATCGCCGCCGAGCTGCGCGACGCCGGCGACGGGCTCGTCGACCTGGCGCACCGCGAGCCCCCGCCGCGCGGCGCGGCGCCCGCCCGCCTGCTGCCCGCGTTCGACCCCTACGTCCTCGGCTGGCGCGACCGCGGCTTCGCCGTGGCGCCGGAGCACGCGCGGCGCGTCCATCCCGGCGGCGGCATCCTGCGCGCGACCGCGTTCGCCGGCGGGCGCCTCGTCGGCACCTGGAGCGCGCGGCGGCGCGGCGGCCGCCTCGCCGTCGCGGTCGAGCCGTTCGGCGCGCTGCCCGCGCGCGTGGCGCGTGGGCTGGCCGCCGAGGCGCGCGACGTCGCCCGCTTCGAGGGCCTCGAGCCGGCGTAGCTCACTGCCAGCGCAGGCGCTCCGGCGCTTCGCGCATGCGAAGGATGCGCGCGGGCGCGCCGGCCGCGACGGCGTTCGGCGGGAGGTCCTTGGTCACGACGGTGTTGCTGCCGACGATGCTGTTGTCCCCGACCGTCGCGCCCCGGAGGATGCAGGCGCCGTAGCCGATCCAGCAGTTGTGCCCGACGCGCACGTCGCGCTTGTAGATCCCCTGCAGGCGGATCGGCCGCTCGACCTCCACCACGCCGTGGTCGAAGTCGATCAGCATGACGCGATCCGCCACGATGCACTCGCGCCCGATCGACACGTGCTGGTAGGCGGAGATCGTGCACTCCTGGCCCATCACGGTCTTGGCGCCGATCGCCACCTCGCCCTCGTGCACGCGCAGCTTCGTGCCGTGCCCGATCCACGACCAGCGACCGAGCCGGAGCACCGCGTCGCGGCCGATCTCGATCGACACGCCGGGGCCGATGAAGCAGAGGCCGTCCGTTCGCAGCCGCCCGCGGAAGCGGAGCTTCAACCACGCCAGCCGCAGCGCGAGGCGGCCGTACTTGGCGGACAGCATGCGGTTGCGGCGGAGGAACCGCAGCAGCGCGAGCGGGCCGCCGTGGGGCGGCACGGGCGCGTGCCGTACGAGCGCGGCTTCGGGGGGCTCGACGAGCGTGGCCATGCCGCGACTGATCCTATGATCCTCGCCCCATGCCGCAGCAGCGGAGCCTCGCCGAGCGACTCGTGGCCGGCGACAAGCGCGCCCTCGCGCGCGGCATCTCCCTCGTCGAGGACGACGATCCCGAGGGCTGGGACCTCGTGCGGGAGGTCTACCCGCGCACGGGCCGCGCCGCCGTCGTCGGCTTCACCGGCCCGCCCGGCGCCGGCAAGTCGACGCTGATCGCCGCGCTCGTGCGCCACCGGCGCGCGCTCGAGCGGTCCGTCGGCGTGCTCTCGATCGACCCGAGCTCGCCCTTCCGCGGCGGCGCGCTGCTCGGCGACCGCATCCGGCTGTCCGAGCACTTCCTCGACCCGGGCGTGTTCATCCGCTCGATGGCCACCCGCGGCGCGCTGGGCGGCATGGCGGAGGCCGCGCTGCAAGCGGCGCTGCTGATGGACGCCGCGGGCAAGGACGACGTCTTCCTCGAGACCGTCGGCGTGGGGCAGGCGGAGGTCGACGTGATCGACCACGCCGACACCGTGGTGCTCGTCCTCATCCCCGGGTCGGGCGATTCGATCCAGGCGCTCAAAGCGGGCGTCATGGAGATCCCCGACGTGATCGTCGTCAACAAGGCCGACCACCCCTTGACGGACACGATGGTGCGCGAGATCCGCGGCGTCCTCTCGCTGGCGCCGCCGGAGCCGGGCTGGCGCGTGCCGATCGTCAAGACGGAGGCGGCGCGGGGCGAGGGGGTCGACGAGCTGGCCGAGCGGCTCGCGGAGCACCGGTCGTTCGTCGAGCGGGAAGGGCTGCTGGCCGAGCGCCGCCGCCGGAACCTCCTCAACGAGGTGCTCGGGCTCGCCACGGGTCGGCTGCGGCGGGCGCTGGAGGCGTCGCTGCACGACGACCCGGCGGTGCAGGAGCTCCTCGACGAGGTCGTCGCCCGCAGGCTCGACCCCGCGACGGCGGCGCGGCGGGTGCTCGAGCGCGAGGGCGTCGCGCGGCCGCGATGAGCGGTCAGTCCGCGCGGCCGGCGAGCACCGCGTCCAGCAGCGACGCGACCGTGCGCTCCACGTAGGCGTGATGCGTCCACCCGCGCTCCTCGACGAGGTGCGCGTACCCGGAGGGCTGCAACCCGGCCCACAGCCAGTCCGCGGCGGTGCCGGGGGTCCAGTCCGGAGCGAGCGCGCCCGCGTCCGCCACCCGGGCGACGGCGCGGCGGATGACCGCGTGCAGCTCGGTCATGCGGTCGCGCCACGCGTCCCCGCCCTCGTCGCCGGTCACCAGCGCCGCTTCCAGCGCGCGGGCGACGGGGAGCAGGTCGGGCAGGTACGCGCACCACGCGCGCGAGCGCCTCCAGCGCCTCGGCGGGCGGCAGCGCGCGCGCCTCGGCCACGCGCGCGCGGAAGCCGTTCGCGTCGTCGCGGTGGCGGCCATCGCCAGCAGCAGCCCCGCGCGGCTGCCGTGGAGGAAGTAGACGAGCTGGCGCGACACGCCGGCGGCGGCGGCGATGTCCTTCACCGTCGCGGCGCCGGGGCCGGCCTGGCGGACGCGCCGCCGCGCCGCTCGAGGATACGCGTCCGCGTCGCCGCGGAGAGCCCGGAAACGGCCACGCGGCCAACTTGACACGCGTCAAAGAGCGCCGTACACCGTCGTGCCGGCGCGCGGCCCCCGCGGGACGGCGATCGTCGACGGCGCGACGGGCGAGGTCGTCTCGTTCGACGGTCTCGCGGACCGTGCCGCCACCTTCGCCGGCCTGCTGCGCGGGCGCGGCTTCGCCGCCGGGGACGTGCTCGCGCTGTGGGCGCCGAACGGCCGCGTGGCCCGTC
>DATMVH010000243.1:0-2073 GCA_035563395.1 Solirubrobacteraceae bacterium | reverse complement strand
CCGAGCGCCGGCGCCGTGCCCGCGTCCGCGGCGGGCGCACGCACCGGCACGACCGCCGCGGCACGGCGGGCGCGGCCGCGCGGCACGCCCGCCGGCGAGTTCTCCTTCGAGGCCGGTTCCGCACCGCGGCGGCGGGCGCGGCCCGCAGGCGAGTTCGGCTTCGAGACGGCGGCGGCCCCGCAGCCGGTGCGCGTCACGGCGACGACGGCGACCGGCGCCTCGACGGCGCCGCGCACCACGGCGGCGGCACCGGTGTCGCGGACGGCCGCCGCGCCCGCTCCTCGCCCGTCCCCGTCATCCGAGTTCGGCTTCGAGGAGTGACGCTCCCGCTCAGGACGCCGGCGCGCCCGTGAGCGCCCAGCGCTCGCCGGCGAAGCGCAGGCCCGTCGTGGCGAGGCGCACGCCGATGAGGCCTGCGAGCCCGAACCAGATGCCGCGGATGCCCCAGCCGAGGTGGAGCGCGAGCAGCGCGACGGGCACGTACACCGCCGCCGCGCTCAGCATGCCCCACATGAGGAAGCGCGTGTCGCCCGCGCCGATGAGGATCCCGTCGAGCGCGAACACCGCGCCGTTGAGCGGCATCAGCGCCGCGAACAGCCACCAGATCTCGTGCGCGCGCTCGACCACGACGGGGTCTCCGGTGAACGCGTGCGGGATCACGTCGCCGAGCGCGAGCAGGACCAGGCCGAACGCGCCGCCGAGCATCACGGAGCCGGCGATCACGCGGCCCGCGGCCGCCCGCGCGCCGGCGGCGTCGCCCGCGCCGAGCATGCGGCCGACCAGGATCTGCGCCGCGATGGCCAGTGCGTCGAGCACGAGCGCGAGGAAGATGAAGAGCTGGAAGGCGATCTGGTGTGCGGCGAGCGACGCCGAGCCGACGCGCGCGAGCACCGCCGACGCGACGAGGAAGGAGCCGAGCAGCGCCGTCGTGCGCACCGCGATCTCGGTTCCGACCCGCATGAGGCTGCGCATGTGCGAGAGCACGGGCCGCTCCCAGCCCGCCCGGTGCTGCACGAAGAGGAACGCCGTTCCCATGCCGAGCTGGGCGATCACCGTTCCCCACGCCGACCCGGCGAGCCCCCAGCCGAAGCCGTAGACGAACAGCACCTCGAGGACGACGTTGAGGGCGTGCGCGCAGACGAGGATCACGAGCGGCGTGCGCAGGTCGCCGATGCCGCGCAGGTAGCCCTGGCCGGCGCTCGCCAGCATGAAGGCGGGGGCACCGAGGGCCGAGATCGTCAGGTACGTCGTCGCGCCGTCGGCGACCTCGCCTTCCGCGCCCATCAGCGTGGCGACGGGACGCGCGCCGGCGAGGATGGCGACGAGCAGCCCCGCGCCGATGATGAGCGACAGCCACTGCGCCTGCGCGCCGAGCCGCGCCGCATCGCCCGGCCGCCCGGCGCCGTGCAGGCGCGCGACCTGCGCCGTCGTCCCGTAGGTCAGGAAGTTGAAGACGGTGAAGCCCGTCGACAGCACCGTCGCGGCGATCGCGAGTGCCGCGAGCTGCGTCGTCCCGAGGTGCCCGACGATCGCCGTGTCGACGAGGACGTACAGCGGCTCGGCGGCGAGGGCGCCGAGGGCGGGGACGGCGAGCCGCAGGATCTCGCGGTCGTAGGGGGAGCGAGCGAGCCGCGTCACGCGGGCGGGCGGGCGGAGAGGCGCTGCACCCTCCCTCACTCTACGATCGCCGCCGCGTGAAGCTCCGGCTGTATCACCACCACGACGGGGCGCGGATCGCCTACCGCGAGGCCGGCACCGGCCCGCCGCTGGCGCTCGTGCACTCCGCGGGGCTGTCGCACCGCGAGTGGGAGCCGCTGGTGGAGGAGCTCGGCGACCGCCATCGCCTCGTGCTCCCGGACCTGCCGCTCCACGGCGACTCCGAGGACCGGCCGCGTCATCCGTACTCGCCGGAGTGGCTCGCGGAGGTCCTCGCCGGGTTCCTGCGCGACACGTGCGGGCCGCGGCCGCTCGTCGGCGGCCACGACGCCGGCGCGCTCCTGCTGCTGCGCGCCGTCCTGCACCGGCGCCTGGTCCCGGGCCGGCTCGTGCTGATGTCGTCCTCGCTGCACCGGC
>DATMVH010000242.1:0-4619 GCA_035563395.1 Solirubrobacteraceae bacterium | reverse complement strand
CGTAGCCCATCAGCCCTGCAGCGCGTCTATCAGCTCGTCCTTCGTCATGGACGAGCGCCCCGGGACGCCGGCGGCCTGCGCGCGCTCATAGAGCTCGTCCTTGCTGAGCTCCTCCCGCGCGGCGCTGTCGCCGTCGCCGTCGCGCGACCGCGCCCCGCCGTTGCCGCCCCCGGCCCCGCGCTTGCGCGCCGCCTCCAGGCTGCGCTCGAGCGCCGCCATGAGGTCCGGGACGGGCTTGGGCTCGGCCTCGGCGCGCGGCGCCGAGATGCGCTTGCCGCGCTTCTTCCGCTCGATCACCTTCTCGAGCCGCGCCCGGTAGCGGTCCTTCCACGCGCCGGGGTCCCAGTCCGCCGCCATCGCCTCGACGAGCGCCACGGCCTGCTCGCGCCGCGCCTTCGCCGGCTTGCGGCCGCCCGTCTCGATCCCGTCCGTCGGCCGCAGCTCGTCGGCGAAGCGCATCGTCGTCAGCGCGAGGCGCTCGTCGCGGACCCGGATGAGCACGAGGTACTCCTTCTGCCGCAGCACGAAGCGCCCGAGCGCCGCCTTGCCGGTCTCCTCCATCACCGCCACGAGCAGCTGGTAGGCGCGCAGCGTGCCCTCGGTCTCGCCCGTCGGCGCCAGGAAGTACGGGTGGTCGAAGTACAGCGGGTCGACGTCCGCGAGGTCCACGAACGCCTCGATGTCGATCGTGCGGGTCCGCCGTGGCGCGACGGAGGACAGCTCCTCGTCGGTGAGGACGACCAGGTCGCCGTCGTCCCGCTCGTAGCCGTGGCCGATCTCCTCGTACGGGACCTCGCGCTCCTCCTTCGAGCAGAACCGGCGCACGTCGATGCGCGCGGCGTCCTTCTCGTGCAGCTGGTGGAAGTGCAGGTCGACGTCGCGCACCGCGCTGAAGAGCGCGACCGGCACGTTGACGAGCCCGAAGCTCAGCGAGCCGGTCCAGAGCGAGCGCGGCATCGCTCAGCCCTTACCGCCGAGGCTCGCCTCGAGCGCCGCGGCGAGGTCGGGCTCCTCCACGGGCGCCTCCTCCCGCGGCGTCTCGATCTCCTCGCCGGCGGCCTTGCGGCGGATGAGGTCCAGCACGGCCTCGCGGTACTCGTCGCGGCGGGCGGCGGGATCGAACTCCTCGTGTAGCGACGCGACGAGCTGGGACGCCATCTTCACCTCGCGGTCGCTCGGCGCGCGCCGGGGCTCGCCGATCTCGACGTCGTTCCCGGCGACCACCTCGTCGGCGAAGCGCATGGTGTGCAGCGCGAGGACGTCGCCCATCGGGCGGATGGCGGCCACGTACTCGCGGTTGTGGAACGTGAACCGGCCGACGGCGGCGCGACCCGTGGCGGCGAGCGCCTCGCGCAGCAGCGCGTACCCGTCCTCGCCGCCGTCGCGGGCGCCGAGGTAGTACGTGCGCTCGTAGAAGACCGGGTCGATGTCGCCGGCGGGGACGAAGGCCTCGACGTCGACGAGCCGGTTGCGCGGACCGGCCGCCGCGGCGATCTCGTCCTTGTCGAGCACGACGTACTCGCCGTCGGCCACCTCGAAGCCCTTGACGACCTCCTCGTAGGGCACCTCGCGGTCCTCCGCGGAGCAGAACCTGCGGTGCTCCGTCCGCGCGCCGTCGGGCAGGTGCACCTCGCGGAAGCTCACCGTCTTCGACTCCGTGGCCGAGTACAGCTTCACCGGCACGTGGACCAGACCGAAGGAGACCGTCCCGTTCCAGATCGATCGCGGCACCGTCCGACCGTCCCTACCCGTTTCGGCGCGCGGTCAGGTCGGGGGCGGCGTCGCGCAACGCCAGCGCCATGCCGGGGGCGAGCGGCAGCCGCGGCACGAGCGTCGCCTGGAACGCGTGGTAGGTGTCCGCCTTGCCCGGCCACGTCGCCGCGGAGGGCCGGTTGTCCGCGTCGAGCTCGCTGCGCCAGCCGCCGTGCACCCGGTCGCGGAGGTGGAGGTCGGCGAAGTCCCAGAACGCGCGGTACCAGCCGTCGTAGGCGTCGTCGCCCGTGACGGCGTGGAGCGCGGCGGCGGCGCCGATGGCCTCGGCGACGACCCAGTGGAACCGCTCGCGGACGGCCGGGCGGCCGTCGTGGCCGGTCGTGTAGACGAAGCCGCCCGTGGCCTCCCAGCCGTCCTCCACCGCGCGGGCGAACAGCGCCGCGGCGGCCTGGCGCAGCCACGCCGGCGGGTCACGCAGCGCGGCGTGGAGGTGCAGCAGCAGGCGCGACCACTCGAGCGCGTGCCCGGGCGTGACGCCGTAGGGCCGGAAGCGATCGCGCGGCCGGTCGGCGTTGTACTCGACGTCCGGGCGCAGCTCCGCGTCGTAGTGCTCCGGCACCCGCCATCCGTTCGCGCGCGCGTGCCGGTCGATCAGCGCGGTGGCGATCCGCAGCGCGCGCGCCGCCCAGCGCCGGTCGCCGGTCGCGTCGGCCGCGGCCAGGAAGGCCTCAACCATGTGCATGTTCGCGTTGGCGCCCCGGTAGGAGTCGAGCTGCGTCCACGCCCGATCCCACGCCTCGACGCAGATTCCCTGGGCGTCGGACCAGAAGCGCTCCTCCACGACGGCCGCCGCCTCGCCCAGCAGCGCCTCCGCGCCCGGCCGGCCCGCCACCGTCGCGCTGCTGGCGGCGAGCAGCACGAAGGCGTGCTCGTACGCCGTCTTGTCCGTGCTCGTGGGCCGGCCGCCGGCGACCTCCCCGTACCAGCCGCCGTGCTCCCCGTCCGCGAAGACGTCGCGCAGCGCCGCGAGCCCGTGGTCGGCGAGCGGCCCGCAGCCGGGCCGGCCGAGCAGGTCGCCGAGCGCGAACACGTGGACCATGCGCGTGCAGATCCACAGCTGCAGCGGCCGCTGCAGATCCGGGGTGCCGGTCTCGTCGAGCCATGCGTAGCCGCCGGGGACGCGCGCCGCCCGGGCGAACTCGAGCAGCCGCTCGCTCTCGGCCGCCAGGAACCGGCGGTGGTCGGGACGCTCGCGCCAGCTCACCGGAATCCCGGCGCGAAGACGGCCTCCGGCAACAGCGCGCTCACGACGTACTGGCCGGCGTCGACGATCTCGGAGATCCGCAGGTCGACCACGAGGCTCGCGAGCAGGTAGGCGTCCTCCGGCGCAAGGTCGTGATGGGTCGCGAGGTGGTCGATCATCGCCCGCACGGCGTCCTGCGCGGCGGCGTAGAGGTCGCCGCCCACGCCGGTGGTGGCGTACCAGGAGCCGTGGTCGACGCGCCGCGTCAGCGGGCCGGCGGCGCGGTACTGCGGGCCGGCCAGCGTCCGGCCGCGCTCGAGCCGGAAGCGCAGGCTCGCGAACATCGGCGCCTCGAGCCCCGTGACGCAGACCTCGCCGTCGCCTTGCGCGCCATGGGCGTCGCCGCACGAGAACAGCGCGCCCTCCACCTGCACGGGCAGGTAGAGCGTCGTCCCGGCGACGAGCTGGCGCGTGTCGAGGTTGCCGCCGAAGACGCCGGGCGGCATCACCGGCTGCTTCGCCGCCCCGGCGGGGCACACGCCCATCGTCCCGAGGAACGGCTCGAGCGGGATGGCGACGTCCTCGCGCATGTACGCCACGTCGCCGAGGGTGAGGTCGAAGGTCCGCAGGTACGGGTCGGGGAAGTCCTCCGTCAGCAGTCCCAGTCCGGGCAGGATGGCCGTCCATCCCCAGCCCTTCGTGTGGAGGTCGAGGATCTCGATGGCGAGCGTGTCGCCCGGCGCGGCGCCCGCCACCGCGATCGGCCCGGCGAGCGGGTAGACGCGGTTCCAGTCGAGGTTCGCGATGACGCTCGCGTCGGAGTCGGGCCCGATCTGGTCGTCGCTGACGTCGCGGGTCTCCACGACGACCGTGTCGCCCGAGTCGATCGTGAGGACGGGCTCGTTGCCCGCGTCCCACGCGTAGTGGACGCGGTCGTCCGGGAAGTAGTGCGTGCGCGCCATGGGCCCGTAATCTCTCAAACCGCGGCGCCGTAGGATCCGCGCCGATGACCGTCTCCTCCCCTGTTCCCCTCACCTCGCTGTCGCACGGCGCCGGTTGCGGCTGCAAGCTCCCGGCCGCGGCGCTCGGCCCGCTCGTCCGCGGCCTGCCGCGAAGCGAGGATCCGCGCCTGCTCGTCGGCAGCGAGACGTCCGACGACGCCGGCGTCGTGCAGATCGCCGACGACGTCGCGCTCGTCCAGACCGTCGACTTCTTCACCCCGATCGTCGACGACCCCTACGACTTCGGCCGGATCGCGGCCGCGAACGCGCTGTCGGACGTCTACGCGATGGGCGGGCAGCCGGTGAGCGCGCTCAACCTCGTCGCGTTCCCGCTCGAGCGACTCGGCGAGGACGTCCTGCGGGCGATCCTCCGCGGGGGCGCGGACATGGTGGCGGCGGCGGGGGCGATGCTCGTGGGCGGCCACTCGATCGACGACCCCGAGCCGAAGTACGGCCTCGCGGTCACCGGCGTCGTCCATCCGGCCGAGGTCCTCACGAACGCCGGCGGGCGGCCGGGCGACGTGCTCGTCCTCACGAAGCCGCTGGGCGTCGGGGCGGTGTCGACGGCGCTCAAGCGCGGCGCCGGCGGCGCGGACCACCTGGCCGCCGCCGTGGCGTCGATGACGACCCTGAACGCCGCCGCGGCGGCGGCCGCCCGGGCC
>DATMVH010000241.1:0-3368 GCA_035563395.1 Solirubrobacteraceae bacterium | reverse complement strand
TCGAATGCGACGCCGGAAGGGCGCGCGAAAAACCGGCGGCTGGAGATCGCCGTCGAGCCGGGCGCGGACGAGCCGGAGAAGGCCGCCGCGCCGAGCGCGGCGGCGGTCGCGGCGGCGCACGCGCCGGCGCCGAGCAGCGCGAGCAGGCGCGCGGGAACGAGCGAGCGGCTCGACAGCGTGTGGGTCGACATCGCCGCCTCCTCAGTTGACCCGGACGGGGATGCGCTCGACGCCGTTCTGCGCCATGCCCTGCACGGTCCAGAACGGCTTCAGCGGCTGGCGGTTGCCGGCGGCGTCCGTCGCGCGGCAGGAGAGGATGAACTCGCCCGTCGCGTTCGCGTCCCAGGTGAACCGCCACGGGGTCCAGGCGTAGGGCGACACGGGCTCCTCGAGCGTGGCCGGCTGCCACGTGCTCCGGTCGTCCGCGCTCACCTCGACGGCGGTGATCGGGCCGGACCCCGACCACGCCATGCCGCGCAGCTCCACCCGCCCCGGCGACACGAACCGCATCCGCGAGATCGCGTCGGGGAAGCCGGGCGGCTTCATCGCGGCCCGCACCGCCTTCTCCCTGACGGCGCGACCGCCGTCGCTCGACGACGGCTGCAGGCGGTACACCTGCTTCTGCTCGACGCCCTGGTAGGTGTGGTCGATCACGGTGATCTTCTTGAGCCACTTGACGCTCGCCATGCCGTACCACGTCGGCACGATCAGGCGCAGCGGGAAGCCGTGCTCGGGGAGGAGCGGCTGGTCGTTCGCGTCCCACGCCAGCATCACGCCGTCCTTCAGCGCCTCGTCGACCGGCAGGGCGCGCTCGAACGCGTGCTTGACGCCCAAGTCGATGCCGCTGTCGAAGCCGGTGAAGACGACGTCGGTCGCGTCGTCGAGCAGCCCGGCCTCCTCGAGGATCGGCCGCAGCGGCGTGCCCGTGTACTCGTACACGCCCATCGGCTCGCGGAACCACGGGACGTAGATCGAGCGCGGGTGGGCGAGCGATCGCCCGACGCCGGCGCACTCGAGGATCGTCGGCTGCTTGATCGCGGGCCGGCTCTTGAGGTCCGCGAGCGAGAGCGTCAGCGGCGTGTTCACGCGCCCGCCGACCGTGATCGCGTAGTCGTCGGCGCTCAGCGCCGGGATGTCGAAGTGGATGAGGACGTAGTGCGATCCGAGCGGCGTGATCGGCCGGTCGAGCATCTCCTCGTGGAAGCCGTGGCAGCGGAAGGCGAGCACCGCCTCCTCGTAGGAGATGAGGTCCGCCGACGGGGGCGGGCGGTCCGGCGTCGGCTGCCGGGGCTGATGACCGGCGAGCGCGGGTGCGGCGGTCGCGGCGGTCGCCGCGCCGGCGAGCGCGCCGCCGAGCGACAGCGCCGCCCGGCGCGTCAGGCGCCGATCGGTGGAGCCTTCCCCGGCCGGCGCCCGGGCGCCGTCGCCGCCGGTGGTACCGGTCGCAGGGAACCTGGAGCCACGCATGCATCCTCCCTCTGCGCGGAGCCGCCGGGGCTCCCGTCGAGCCACCGGCCCGCGCGCGAGATTAGTTCTACCACAAACTAGAGCGATGCCAAACGCAAATCTTGATTCAGGCTCGCCAAACGCAGCTTGAGACAGTGCCGAAACGAGCGCCGCCACTGTGGCATCCGCGCCGCGGCCTGTCGATTGGACAAATGTCGCGGCGCCGACCCGACCGCGGTCCTAGGACCGCGCCTCACGGCAGGACGACGAGGAACCCGCTCAGCGCGCCGTCGACCGAGGAGAACCGGTAGGACCCCACGGGGCAGGGCCGGAGGTCGACGGCGTTGCGGGCGGCGCAATCGAGCGTCGTGACCCAGCCGAGCGCCGGGATGGCCACGGAGTCGGCCGCGCTGCCCGCCCCCAGGCGCTCGAAGACCAGCCGGATCGGGCGGTCGGCCTTGACGACGACCGGGGCGGGGACGAGTCCGCCGCCCCAGTGCACGACGCGGACCTGCGGCGCGCGCTCGGACCGCCGGGCACGCGCCGCCTCGAACCATCGTCTGAGCCGTCGCGCGCCATGCATGCGGGCAACCATGGCGCGGGCCGGTGAACGCTCGACGCGTTCTCCGTGAGCAACCTGTGAAGCCCTGTGCGATCGGCGGACCGGCGCGGGGGAGCCGGCCCGGCTCCGGAGTCCGGCTCAGCCGAGGCCGAGGCTCGGCCTTCTTGGCGGCCACGTCGATGCCGTGCAGGCGGGGGAGGTTCTCGCCGAGGATCTTGCGCTTCGCCTGGTCGGTGAGCTGCGGCTAGCCCCGCTCCTCGACGATGTCGCGCGGCAGCTCGAAGTTCCAGAACTCCTCGAGCGCCCGCTGCGGGTGCCGGCTCGGCGCCTCGCCGCCGTACAGGATCTTGTCCTCCCCGCAGCACGACAGCATCTCCGCGAACACCCGCGGCTGGCGGGAGATGAAGTTCACGGTCGCGGCGATCGAGGCGTAGAGGTTCGGATAGCGCACGATCTGCCGCAGGACCTCGCCGAGCCACGGCAGGCCGACGTGGAAGATCACGAAGTCGAGGAGCGCGTGGACGGCGTAGAGGTGCTCGTCGAACAGCTCGCCCGGCGGGCCGAGCGCGTTCGCCTCGTCGAAGTTGAAGACGTGGCAGACGCAGTCGAAGACGAACGCGTCGACCTTTCGGCCGGCGCCCTCGCGGGCCTCGGGCTCGGTGACGGCCATGGCTACTCGCGCGTCCTTTCGCGGTCGGCGAGCCGGCGCTCGCGGTAGGGCTCGAGCTCCTCGAGCGGCATGACCGGCTTCGCTCGCGCGGACGGCGCCGGGCGGTCGAGCGTCCACACGGGGTCCCACAGGACGTGCACGGCGCAGGTCTCGGCGCCCTCGACGGACCGCAGCCGCTCCGGGATGGCCGTGGACATCGAGGCCACGAACGGGCACCAGCCCGACGTGAGGACGAGATCGACGTCGGCGTGGCCGCCCTCGACCGCACGTTCTCGACGATGCCCATGTCGACGATGCCGATGCCGCGGTCGGCGCAGCACGGGTCGGAGACGTCGCGCAGCGCGTCCATCAGCGCGGCGCGGTCCGGCGCTCGAGCGGTCCTCACGAGGCCCCCGGGTCGGTGTCGACGGCGATGCGGACGCCGGTGGCGGCCGTGGCCCGCTCGGGGTCCGCGGGCAGGGCGCGGGAGGCGCGGACGCCCAGGCGGTGTCGAGGTACGAGCCGCCGCGGACGATCCCCCAGCCCTCCGCGGCGGCGTCCGCGACCCACGCCCAGACGTTGCCGGCCATCTGTTGGGCGCCGAGCGCGCTCGCGCCGTGCGGTTGCGCGCCGACGGGCACGGTCGCGCCCCAGCTCGCTTCCGCGCAGTTGCAGCGGTCGGGATCGACACGTCGCCACACGGCCACGTGC
>DATMVH010000240.1:0-4426 GCA_035563395.1 Solirubrobacteraceae bacterium | reverse complement strand
GGAGCGGCTCGTGGCCGAGCTCGGCGGGCGCGCGGTCGCCGTGCCCGGGCCCGCCGGGATCGTGGTCAACGCGACGGCCGTCGGCCTGCAGAACGCTGACCTCCCGTTCAAGAGCCTGCCCCTCCAGGCCGATACGGTGGGCGTCGGAAGCTGCGTGGTGGACATGGTCTACCGGCCTGGCGGCACCCGGCTCCTCGCCGAGGCACGAAGGCGGGGGGCGACGGTGGTCGACGGTCTGGAGATCCTGGTCGCCCAGGGCGCCGCCTCGTTCGAGAGGTGGACCGACCGGACGGCACCGCGCGAGGCGATGCGGCGAGCCGTCGCCGATGTCGCCACAGCATGAACCCACTCACCACCACGGGCGCAGCCCCCAAGACCAGGACGAGCAACGGCGTCACGACGCCGTCGCGTCGCGGCGGCTCCGGCCGCGTGCTGACCGACGTCATCGTCGACCTGGGCTTCGTCTCGCGCGACGTGATGGACGACGCGATCGCCAAGGCGCACGCCTCCGGCTCTGCGGCCGAGCGCGTCCTGCTCGCCGGCGGCGCGCTCGACGAGGACAGCCTCGCCCGCGCGGTCGCGGAGCGGTTCGGCCTCGACCATCTCGATCTCGGCGTCTACCGCGTCGACCCCGACGCCGCGAAGCTCGTCTCGCCCGCCGCCATCCGCCGCTACCAGGCGGTGCCCGTCTCCTTCGTCGGCGACCGCACGCTGCTCGTCGCCATGTCGGACCCGGCGAACGTGCTCGCCGTCGACGACATCGCGGTGATGACGGGCTACGAGGTGCGGCCGGCCGTGTCGTCCTCTCGAGGCATCGAGGACGTGCTCACCCGCCTCGAGGACCCGAACTGGGGCAACGGCAGCGCGGCCGCGCCGGCCGAGGCCGTGGAGCAGCCCGAGCCCGAGCCCGCGCCGCAGCAGTCCGCGCCGATCTACGACATCCGCGAGTCGGGCCCCGTCAACTTCGGCGCGTCCGGCGAGGACGCCTCGGTCATCCAGCTCGTGCAGCGGGTGATCCAGGAGGCGGTGGAGCGCGGCGCGTCCGACATCCACTTCGAGCCGGGCGAGCAAGAGATGCGCGTCCGCTACCGGATCGACGGCGTCCTCCAGGAGGCGGCGATCGTCCCGCTCTCGGTGGTCCCCGCCGTGATCTCGCGCGTGAAGATTCTCGCCGACCTCGACATCGCCGAGCGTCGCATCCCGCAGGACGGCCGCATCTCCACGCAGGTCGGCGACAAGCCGATCGACCTGCGCGTCGCGACCCTTCCCGCGCAGTTCGGCGAGAAGATCGTCATGCGCATCCTCGACTCCAGCAAGGCGCTGATCGAGATGGAGCGCCTCGGGATGCTCCCGCAGGCGCTCGAGCGCTTCACCAAGGGCTTCAGCCAGTCGCACGGCGCGGTGCTCGTAACCGGCCCGACGGGCTCGGGCAAGTCGACGTCGCTCTACGCGGCGCTGAACGCGCTGAACACGGTCGAGAAGAACATCATCACGATCGAGGACCCGGTCGAGTACCAGCTCGAGGGGCTCACGCAGGTCCAGGTGAACAAGAAGGCGGGCCTGACCTTCGCCGCCGGCCTGCGCTCGATGATGCGCGCCGACCCCGACGTGATCATGGTCGGCGAGATCCGCGACCGCGAGACGGCGCAGATCGCCATCGAGGCCGCGCTCACCGGTCACCTCGTCCTCTCCACCTTGCACACGAACGACGCGCCGGGCGCCATCACGCGCCTGATCGAGATGGGGATCGAGCCCTTCCTCGTCGGCTCGTCCGTCGACTGCGTCGTCGCCCAGCGGCTCGCCCGCCTGTTGTGCGACGAGTGCAAGCAGCGCGTGACCCTGCCCGCCGAGGTCCTGCGCGCGAACGGCTTCAACGTCGGCCTCGACCTCGAGTGCTACGAGCCGCAGGGCTGCGCGCGCTGCGGCGGCACGGGCTACAAAGGCCGGATCGGCCTGTACGAGGTCATGTGGGTCTCCGAGACGATCCGGTCGCTCGCCGTCTCGCGGGAGCCGGCGGAGGTCATCGCCCACGCCGCCGTGCACGAGGGCATGATGCGCCTCCGCGAGGACGGGCTCGAGAAGGTCCGCCGCGGCCTGACGTCGATCGCCGAGATCGCGCGCGTCGCCGGCACGCGGTAGAGCGGTCCGGTTCACACCCCAATCCGGTTCGATGACTACAGCGGGGCGCAGTCGGTGCCGATACATGGGACGGCCATGAACTTCGACTTCTCGGACATCCTCCTCCAGGTCGTCGCGCAGAAGGCCTCGGACCTCCACATCACCGCCGGCTCGCCGCCGATGCTCCGCGTCCGCGGCGCGCTGGTGGGGATCGACGGGATGCCGAGGCTCACGCCGACCGACACGCGCGAGATCGTCTACGCGCTCCTCAGCACCTCGCAGCGCCAGCGGCTCGAGACGGACTGGCAGATCGACTTCGCCTACTCCATCCCCGGCCACGCGCGCTTCCGTGTCAACGCGTACTTCCAGCGCGGCACGATCGGCGCGGCGTTCCGCCTCATCCCGTCCGAGACGGTCCCGATCGAGAAGCTCGGGCTGCCGGTCGTGGTGCGCGAGTTCGCGCGCAAGCCGCGCGGCCTCGTGCTCGTCACGGGCCCGACGGGCTCGGGCAAGTCCACGACGCTCGCCTCGCTGATCAACGAGATCAACGAGACGCGCGACGAGCACATCATGACCATCGAGGACCCGATCGAGTTCCTCCATCGCCACAAGAAGTGCATCGTCAACCAGCGGGAGCTGGGCAGCGACGCCCAGTCGTTCGCGCTGGCGCTGAAGTCCGCGCTGCGCCAGGACCCCGACGTGATCCTCGTCGGCGAGATGCGCGACATGGAGACGATCGCCACGGCGCTGACCGCGGCGGAGACCGGCCACCTCGTCTTCGCCACGCTGCACACGCAGGACGCGCCGCAGACGATCGACCGCATCATCGACGTCTTCCCGCCGGCCCAGCAGGGTCAGGTCCGCTCGCAGCTCGCGATCGGCCTCCAGGGCGTGGTCACGCAGACGCTCGTCCCCACCGCCGACGGCCAGGGCCGCGCGGTAGCGGCCGAGGTGCTAATGCCCACGCCGGGCGTCCGCAACCTCATCCGCGAGGGCAAGACGCACCAGATCTACTCCCTCATCCAGACCGGCGGGTCGCACGGCATGCAGACGATGGACACGTCCCTCGCCAACCTCGTCCGCGCCGGCACGATCACCATGGCCGTCGCGGAGTCGCGCTCCTCGAACCCGGACGAGCTGCGCAAGCTCGTCAACAGCGGACCGATCGGCTTCGAGCCGGCGATGGCGGCCTGATGGCGACCTACGCGTTCAAGGCGGTCGACCTCGCCGGCATCCCGCACGCCGGCACGGTCGACGGCGCCACCAAGCAGGCGGTCACCGACGAGCTCAAGGGCCGCGGCCTCAAGGTCATGGCGCTGGAGGAGAAGAAGTCGGGGCTGCAGATGGAGCTCCGCCTCGGCCCCCGGCGGGTCAAGCAGCACGAGCTCACCGTCATGTCGCGCCAGCTCGCGACGATGGTGTCCTCCGGCATGACGCTCCTGCGCGCGTTCTACGTGCTGGAGGACCAGATCGAGAACCCGCTGCTGCGGGAGACGATCGGCGCCGTCCGGGAGGACATCGAGTCGGGCCTGTCGTTCTCCGACGCGCTCGAGAAGCATCCCAAGGTCTTCAGCCCGCTGTACGTGGCGATGGTCCGCGCCGGCGAGGCGGGCGGCGTCCTCGAGCAGTCGCTCGACCGCGTCGCCGACCAGCTCGAGAAGGACGACGCGCTGCGCCGGCAGGTGAAGTCCGCGATGGCCTACCCGTCGGTGGTCCTCGCGTTCGCGCTGTGCGTCCTGATCGGCCTCATCGCCTTCATCGTCCCGGTGTTCGTCGGCGTGTTCGACGACTTCGGCGGCGAGCTCCCGCTGATCACGAAGATCACCGTGCAGATGTCCGAGGCGGTCACCGGTCGCTGGTACCTGCTGCTCGCCGGCGCGATCGGCATCGTCGTCGGCTTCCGCAAGTGGAAGTCGTCCTCGTGGGGCCGCCCGCAGTGGGACGCGCTGCGCCTGCGCATCCCCTTCAAGATCGGCGTCACCGTCCAGAAGATCGCGCTGGCCCGCTGGTCGCGCACCTTCTCGGCGCTCTACTCCGCCGGCGTGCCGATCATGCAGGCGATCGAGGTGACCGGCCAGACCGCGGGCAACGCGATGGTCGAGGACGCGATGGGCTCGGTCATCGAGTCGGTCAAGTCCGGCGGCTCGATCGCGGCGCCGCTCAAGGAGGCCCCGATCTTCCCGGCGATGGTCGCGCAGATGATCGCCGTCGGCGAGGAGTCGGGCACGCTCGCCGACATGCTCGAGAGCATCGCCGAGTTCTACGAGAACGAGGTCGAGTCGGCGACGTCGCAGCTGACGGCATCCAT
>DATMVH010000239.1:0-2016 GCA_035563395.1 Solirubrobacteraceae bacterium | reverse complement strand
CGCGCGGGCTCGCGCCGTGGGAGACGACGACGCTCGCGGCACCGGGCCGGCCGGCGATCGAGGTCACGGCGACGCCGTGCCGGCCCGGGCCGCCGCTGAGCCGCCCCGTCGCCGGCGACGCGATCGGGTTCGCGCTGCGCTGGGCCGGCCAGCGCGACGGCGAGCTGTGGATCTCCGGCGACACCGTGCTCTACGACGGCGTCCAGGGGGTCGCGCGCCGCCTCGTGATCGACGTCGCGCTCGTCCATCTGGGCGCCGTGCGGTTCGGCATCACCGGACCGCTCCGATAGCGATGACCGGGCGGGAGGCAGTGGCGTTGTGCGCGACGATCCGGCCGCGGACGATCGTTCCCGTGCACTACGAGGGCTGGTCGCACTTCACGGAGGGCCGGGCCGGGACGGAGCGCGCTGTGCCGCGGCGCCGGAGGCGGTCCGCAACTCTGTGCTGTGGCTTCACCCCGGCCGGCCGACCGAGGTGATGCCCGGCGGCCGGGACGGATGGGCGCGATCGGACCCGTGACCGCGCGCGCGCCCGGGTATGGGGCACGGCATGACCGAGCCTGGCGCCGCGCGGGACCACAGGGCCATCCTCGCCGTCCTGCTGCTCGCGGGCATCTCCTTCGCCCTGCTGCAGACGATGGTGATCCCGGCGCTGCCGCAGTTCGCAACGGAGTTCGGCGCGTCGCCGTCCTCCGTGTCGTGGGTGCTGACCGGCTTCCTGCTGTCGGCGTCGGTGGCCACGCCGATCGCCGGCAAGCTCGGCGACCTCTTCGGCAAGGCGCGCGTGCTGTCCGGCGTGCTGCTGATCTTCTCCGCCGGCTCGGTCGTGTGCGCGCTGGGCGACTCCATCGAGGTCGTGATCGCGGGGCGCGTGATCCAGGGCGTGGCGGGCGGCGTCTTCCCGCTCTCCTTCGGGATCATCCGCGACACCTTCCCGCCCGAGCGGGTCCCGGCCGGCCTCGGGCTGTTCAGCGCGGTGTTCGGCATCGGGGGCGGGATCGGGCTGCCGCTGTCCGGGCTGATCGTGGACGGGCTCGGGCTGTCGTGGTTGTTCTGGGTCGCCCTGCTCGCGCTGCCCGCCGCGCTGGCCGCGCGCCGCGTCGTCCCGCCCTCCCCGCCGCGCCCGCGCACGCGCGTCGACTGGCTCGGCGCGGTCGTGCTCTCCGCCGCGCTCGTCGCCCTGCTGCTGGGCGTCACGGAGGCGAACCGCTGGGGGTGGGGCTCGCCGCGCACGCTCGGGCTCGTCGCCGGCGGGCAGGTGCTGGCGGGAATCTGGCTCGCCGTCGAGTCGCGCGTCGCCCAGCCGCTGATCGAGCTGCGCGTGCTCCGCCGGCGCGCCGTCGCGACGACGAACCTCGCCGCCTTCCTCGTCGGCTTCGCGATGTTCTCGAGCTTCCTGCTCATCCCGCAGTTCGCGCAGGCGCCCGAGCGGACGGGCTACGGGTTCGGGCTCTCGGTCGGCGAGGTGGGGCTCCTGCTGGCGCCGAGCGCGCTCGTCCAGCTCGCGGCCGGTCCCGTCGCCGGGCGCCTCGGCGTGCGGGTGGGGTTCCGGCTCACGCTCGTCCTCGGCACGGCGTTCGCGACGGGCTCCTTCCTCTGGCTCGTGCTCGAGCACGGCCACCCGTGGCACTTCGTGGCCGGGAGCATCCTGCTCGGCGCCGGCATCTCGTTCGCGTTCGCCTCGATGGCGAACCTGATCGTCGGCGCGGTGCCGCAGTCCGACGTCGGCATCGCCACGGGCATCAACACGATCATGCGGACGGTCGGCGGGGCGTTCGGCTCCGCCGTCGCGACCGCGATCATCACGAGCGACACCATCGCCGGCAGCCCGGTTCCGACGGAGCACGCCTACACGCTCGCCTTCCTCGTCGCGGCCGGCGGCGGCGTGCTCGCCGTCGCCGCCTCGCTGCTCGTGCCCGGGCGCACGGGCGCGGGCGGGCCGGCGGTGGGCACGGCGCCCGCTCGCGCGACGACCTGAGTGCGGGAGCCGCGCACGGCGGCCCTGAGCTAGGGTTCC
>DATMVH010000238.1:0-4558 GCA_035563395.1 Solirubrobacteraceae bacterium | reverse complement strand
GGCCGCGGCGCCGTCGCCCCCGGAGGCGCCCGGCGCCGGCTCGGCGTCCTCGGCGGGCTCGCGCTCGTCCCGCGCGGCGCCGGGCGCGTGGGCCAGCCCGCGCTCCCCGCTCCTCGGCTCCGCCTCGCCCTCGTCCCCGGCGCGGGACTTCGCGTCCCGCAGCTCGTCGACCACGTCCGCCGGAAGCAGGATCTCGTCGTCCGCGAGCAGCTCGGGCGGCAGCCCGGCGAGCGGCGCGGCCTTCGCGCGCCCGCGCTCGGCTGCAGCGCCGGCACTCCTGCCGGAGTCCTCGCCGCCGTCCTCGGCGACTTCACGCGGCGGCGCGCCCGTGAGCGCGTCGACGACCGTGTACGCGCCGAGCGTCCCGGTGCCGGCGAGGGAGATCGCCGCCGGCATGAGGACCGCGGTGAGGAGGACCGCCAGCGCGGTCCACGCGAACCGGACGACCAGCGGCGGCTTCTCCCTATGGTGGTCGGCGTGCGGCGGTGCTTCCGGCGTGGTCTTGGCGTCCATGTCGGCTCCGGAGTCGTGGCTAGCGCTGATCCCCGCCTGCGGGCGGCGAGAGGGCAGGGGTCGATGCAGCGGCGAGCGTGGTCATTGGCAGGTCGGTGACTGAGGTCGCGGCCGGGGGGAGAGTGCCGCGGGAACGGACGGAAACGACCCGTCCGGGCGCCAATCTAGGGGCGGCGGACGCGCCCGGGAACCACTTCACCCAAAACACACAGAGCGTTCACGCCGCCCGCACGCAGGGTTCCCGGAGTCTCCACTTTCCCGCCTGCCACGCCGGTTCGCGCCCAGCGACGGCACGCCGGCGGCAGCCGCCCGCCACAACGCCGGACCGCGCCCGCACCGGCATGCGCCCTCCAAAAGAAAAGTAAGTCACTAGACAATCTGTATATTCCTCCGCCGCACCTGCACCCGACCAGGACGGCCTACGACCAATGCACCGACGCAAGACAGGCTCCCGCCTCGTGCTCATCGCCCTGCTCGCTCTCTTCGTGGCGGCGTGCGGCGGCTCGAGCGACAGCACCGAGAGCAGCAGCGAGCCGACCAACCCGGACGGCGTCCGGCTGTCGCTCGTCGCCTACGCGGTCCCCAAGGTGGGATTCGACAAGGTGATCCCGCTCTTCCAGCGGACGCCCGAGGGCGAGGGCATCTCCTTCAGCCAGTCCTACGGCGCCTCGGGCGATCAGTCCCGCAAGGTCGAGGCCGGGCTCAAGACCGACATCGTCAACTTCTCGCTCGAGCCCGACGTGACCCGGCTCGTCGACGCCGGCCTCGTGGACCCGAGCTGGAAGGAGGACCAGAACAAGGGCATCGTCTCCTCGTCCGTCGTCACGCTCGTCGTCCGCAGGGGCAACCCGAAGAACATCACCGACTGGGACGACCTGCTCCAGCCGGGCGTCGAGGTCGTGACCCCGAACCCCTTCAGCTCGGGCTCGGCCAAGTGGAACCTCCTCGCCCCGTACGCGCTCGAGAGCGACGGCGGCAAGAACCCGCAGGCGGGGCTGGACTACCTCGGCGACCTGATCTCCCACGTCAAGTCGCAGCCGAAGTCCGGCCGTGAGGCGACGGAGCTCTTCCTCCAGGGCACCGGCGACGTCCTCCTCAGCTACGAGAACGAGGCGATCTTCGCCGAGCGCAACGGCGAGGACGTCGAGCACCACAACCCGCCGACGACCCTGCTGATCGAGAACCCGCTCGCGATCCTCGAGAACAGCGAGCACCCGCAGGAGGCGCAGGCGTTCAAGGACTTCCTGTACTCCGCGGAAGCCCAGCGGGCGTGGGGCGAGGCTGGCTTCCGGCCCGTCGACCAGCAGGTCGCGAAGGACTTCGCGGACGAGTTCCCGGCGCCGGAGAAGCTCTACACGGTGGCCGAGCTCGGCGGCTGGGAGAAGGTGAACGCGGACCTGTTCGAGCCGGAAACGGGATCCGTGGCCAAGATCTACGAGCAGGCGACCAACTGAGCCGCCCGTGTCGGCAGGTCACGCGGAACAGACCATCGCCCGGCCGCTGCGGCGGCGGGCTCCGCGGACGGCGGTCGGCGGCGTCGGGCCCCTCGGGCTCGGCGTCGCCATGCTGTGGCTCAGCCTGATCGTGCTGCTGCCGCTGGCGGCCGTGCTCGTGCGGGCGCTCGACGGCGGCCTCGCCGGACTGTGGGACGCGGTGACGGCGCCGTCCGCCGTCGCCGCGCTCCAGTTCACGATCGTCGCCTCGGCGATCGTGACGCTCGCCAACGCCGTCGTCGGCACGCTCATCGCCTGGGTGCTCGTCCGCGACGACTTCCGCGGCAAGGGCCTCGTCGACGCGATGATCGACCTGCTGCTCGCCCTGCCGACCATCGTCGCGAGCATCGTGCTGCTGGCGCTCTACGGGCCGCGCAGCCCCATCGGCATCGACCTGTTCGCCACGAAGCCCGCGGTGGTGCTCGCGCTGCTGTTCGTGACGCTTCCGTTCGTCGTCCGCAGCGTGCAGCCGGTGCTGATGGAGGCCGACCGCGAGGCGGAGGAGGCGGCCGCCTCGCTCGGCGCCGGCAACTGGACCATCTTCCGCCGCGTCGTGCTGCCGGCGCTCGTCCCGACCCTGCTCGGCGGCGGGGGCCTCGCGTTCGCGCGCGCGCTCGGCGAGTACGGCTCCGTCGTGCTGATCGGCGGCGGCATCCCGCGCGACACGGAGGTCTCCTCGCAGTACATCGCCAAGCAGATCGAGACGGACCAGCCCACGAGCGCCGCGGCGGTCTCGCTCACGCTGCTGCTGGTGGCGTTCGTCGTCCTCTTCGTCCTGCGGGTCGGCGCCAAGCGGAGCATGCGCCACGAGGTGAGCGCATGACGCTCGGCGTCCGCTCCCGGCTCGCGCTGCGCGCGGTCGCGCTCGGCTACCTGCTGATCCTGCTGCTCGTTCCGCTCGGGATGATCCTCTTCCGGACGTTCGAGGACGGCCTCGTGGCCTTCTGGGAGTCCGTGACCACGCCGGCGAGCATCTCGGCGATCGGCATGTCGCTGACGATCGTGGCGATCGTCGTGCCGGCGAACGTGATCTTCGGGATCGTGACCGCGCTCGCGCTGGCGCGCGGGCGCTTCCCCGGCAAGGGCGTCGTGCAGGCCGTCGTCGACCTGCCGTTCGCGGTGTCGCCGGTGATCGTCGGCGTGTCGCTCGTGCTCCTGTGGGGCGTGAACGGCTGGTTCGGCGGGCTCGCCGAGGCGGGCTTCCAGGTGATCTTCTCGCTGCCGGGCATGGTGCTTGCGACGATCTTCGTGACGCTGCCCTTCGTCGTCCGCGAGGTGGAGCCCGTGCTGCACGAGATCGGCGACGAGCAGGAGCAGGCCGCGGCGACGCTCGGCGCGTCGCGATGGCAGACGTTCTGGCGGATCACGCTGCCCGCGATCCGCTGGGGCCTGGCCTACGGCGTCGTGCTCACCGTCGCCCGCTCGCTCGGCGAGTTCGGGGCGCTCACGGTCGTCGCGGGCGGCGTCCCGGGCGAGTCGCAGACGCTCACGCTGCTCGTCCACGCCCGGTACATCGACGACCACAACACCTTCGGCGCGTACTCCGCGGCGACGGTCCTGATGGGCCTCGCGCTCGTGACGCTGCTCCTGATGACCGTCCTGAACCGAAAGCGAGAGGCCGCATGATCACCGTGACCGGCGCGACGAAGCGCTACGGCGACTTCGCCGCCCTCGACGACGTGACGCTCGCGATCCCGGACGGATCGCTCACCGCGCTGCTCGGGCCGAGCGGCTCGGGCAAGTCCACGCTCCTGCGCGCCATCGCCGGGCTCGAGCGGCCGGACGCCGGCCGGGTCGTGATCAACGGCGGCGACGTGACCGACGTCCCGCCCCAGCAGCGCAACATCGGCTTCGTCTTCCAGCACTACGCCGCCTTCAAGCACATGACGGTGCGCGACAACGTGGCGTTCGGACTGACGATCCGCAAGCGCCCCAAGGCGCAGATCGACGCGCGGGTGGACGAGCTGCTCGGGATCGTCGGCCTCGCCGGCTTCCAGAAGCGCTACCCGTCGCAGCTCTCCGGCGGCCAGCGCCAGCGCATGGCGCTCGCCCGCGCGCTCGCCGTCGAGCCGCGCGTGCTCCTGCTCGACGAGCCGTTCGGCGCGCTCGACGCGAAGGTCCGCGAGGAGCTGCGCGCGTGGCTGCGCCGGCTGCACGACGAGGTCCACGTCACCACCGTGCTCGTCACGCACGACCAGCAGGAGGCGATGGACGTCGCGGACAACATCGCCGTCCTCAACGAGGGGCGGATCGAGCAGGTCGGCACGCCGCTCGAGCTCTACGAGCACCCGGCGAACGACTTCGTGATGTCGTTCCTCGGCCCAGTCGCCAGGCTGCGCGGGCGCCTCGTGCGCCCGCACGACCTGCGCGTGACGCGCGAGCCCGCCGACGGCGCGGTGCCCGCCACGGTCGGCCGCGTGGCGCACCTCGGCTTCGAGGTGCGCGTGGAGCTGGACGCCGAGAACGACGAGCGGGTGTCCGCGCAGACGACGCGCGAGGAGGCCCAGCGGCTCGCGCTGCGGGCGGGAGAGCGGGTCTACCTGCACGCGGAC
>DATMVH010000237.1:0-6255 GCA_035563395.1 Solirubrobacteraceae bacterium | reverse complement strand
CGCCAGGCACGTGCATCCTCGCGCCCGACCTCCGCGGCCGCGGGCGCAGCGCCACCGTCCCGCACGACGACTTCGCGACGCACGCCGCCGACATGCGGGCGGTCCTCGACCACGCCGGCATCCGGACCGCCGTGCTCGCCGGCCACTCGATGGGCGCCTACGTCGTCGCCCGTCTCGCCGCGGACGCGCCCGAGCGGGCGGCCGCGGTCCTCCTGATCGACGGCGGGCTGCCGCTGCCGATGCCGCCCGGCGCGGACCCGGACGTCCTGCTGGACCTCGCCCTCGGCCCGGCGATCGCGCGCCTGAAGATGAGCTTCGCCTCGCCCGAGGACTACATCGCCTACTGGAAGCAGCATCCCTCCCTGAAGGACGACTGGACGGACGACATGGACGCCTACGCCCGCTACGACCTCACCGGAAGCGACGGCGAGCTCCGGAGCGTCGTCTCCGAGCCGGCGGTCCGGGCGGACATGCGCGCGCTGCTCCTCGACGAGGAGACGCGCCGCGCCGCGGAGCGGATCCGCGCGCCGCTCACCATCCTGCGCGCGCCGCGCGGGCTTCTGAACGACGAGAACGTCCTCATCCCGGACGCCGCGCTGCAGGCCTTCCGGGCCGCAGTCCCGGGCGTCGAGTCCGACCTGATCCCGGACGTCAACCACTACACGCTCGTGATGGCCGAGCCCGGGGCGACCCGCGTGGCCGCCGCGATCCGCGCCGCGCTCCCGCACGCGAGCCGGGCCTGAGCGCGCATGACGGACGCTCCCGCGGACGCCGGGGAGACGCCCGGTCATGGCGGCAGCGATCCGCTCATCGGCGACCTGCGCCGCGCGGGGCTGCTCGCGCTGCTCGTCCTCCACTACGTCACGAGCGAGCCGTGCTACGGCAACCAGCTCATCGACCGGATCGCGCGCCTCACCCACGGCGCGCTCGTCGTCAACCCGAACACGATGTATCCGCTCCTGCGCGCGCTGGAGACGCAGGGCCTCGTCACCGGGCGCTGGGAGCACCCCGAGCGCCGCTCCAAGCGCTTCTACCGCATCACCGCGGCGGGGGAGGCCGAGCGGGAGCGGCTCGCGGCGGAGCTCGGCCCGCGGCTGGACCGGATCGCCCGCTCGATCGAGTCGCTCCGGGCCGAGGTGCTCGGCTGATGCCGCGCGTGGCGGCCTCGATCAGCGTGCCGGGCCGCGTCGCCGACGCCGAGGCGCTGTGGTACGACCCCGTCCGCTGGCCGGTGTGGGTGGACGGCTTCGGCCACGTCGTCGAGCTCGACGCCGAGTGGCCGGCCACCGGGTCGCGGCTGGTCTGGAACGGACCGCCCCGCGGGCGCGGGCGCGTGATCGAGCGCGTCCTGCGCTACGAGGCGCGCGTCGGCCAGGAGCTCGACGTGGAGGACGAGCGCCTGCAGGGCCGCCGCACGGTGGCCTTCACGCCCGGGCCGGACGCGGTCGGCATCGAGCTCGCGCTCGAGTACGAGCACAAGGAGCGGCACCTGCTGACATGGGCGGTCGACCTCGTCTCGACCCGCCCCGCACAGGCCGCGTCGCTGCGCCGGACGCTCGAGCGGTTCGCGCGCGAGCGCGTCGGGGACCTGGAGTGGGACCCGGCCGACAGCCGCTAGGGTCACCGCCATGTTCGTCTTCAAGGCCGCGGTCGTCGGCGCCGGCGTCATGGGCGGCGAGATCGCGCACGTCATCGCAGCGGCCGACGTGCCCGTGCTGCTCAAGGACGTCGACCGGGAGCTCGTCGACGCCGGGGTCGCCAAGGCCCGCTCGGTGGCCGAGGGCGAGGCCCGGAAGCTGGTCGAGAAGGGCAAGCTCTCGGAGGGCGCCGCGGGCGAGCAGGTCGACCGCATCCTCGGCAACATCACGCCGACCGTCTCCTACGACGGCTTCGGGGACGTCGACTTCGTCGTCGAGGCCGTGCCCGAGCGCATGGAGGTCAAGCACGCGGTGCACGCGGAGCTGGACGCGGCCACGCCCGGCCACGCGATCCTCGCCTCGAACACGTCCGGCCTGTCGATCACCGAGATCGGCGACGCGACGCAGCGCCCCGACAAGGTCGTCGGCTTCCACTTCTTCTGGCCCGCGTCGCGGATGCGGCTGATCGAGGTCGTCGAGGGCGACGAGACCTCGGCGGAGACCGTGCAGGCGGCGATGACCTTCGCGCAGCAGATCCGCAAGGTGCCGATCCGCGCGGCCGAGTGCCCGGGCTTCGTGGTCAACCGCATCCTCGTCTCCACCGCCTCGGAGGTCTGGCGCTACCAGGACGAGACCGGCGTCCCCGTCGAGCAGCTCGACGAGCTGATCAAGGAGCAGGCGCAGATGCCGATGGGGCCGTTCCGGGTGGCGGACATGTCGGGCCTGGACACCACGGTGAAGGTCGCGCAGGATCTCGAGGCGGCGTACGGCGACCGCTTCTACGTCCACCGCGGGATGCAGGAGCGCGTCGAGCGCGGCGAGCTCGGTGCGAAGAGCGGAAGGGGCTTCTATGAGCACCGCTGACGCCCGGCCCGCGGTCGACGAGCGGATCGTCGAGCGGTTCGGGCTCAAGGCGCTCGTCGAGGCCTGCCTCGTGCTCGAGGAGGGGATCGCCGGGGTGCGCGAGATCGACCTCGGGCTGATGCTGGGCACGGGCATGGTGCCGGGACCGTTCGCCCGCGCCGACTTCCGCGGCCTCGACGACGTCCTGGACGCGCTCGAGCGCGCGGAGGGCGAGTGGGGCGAGCACTTCGCCGCGCCGCTGATCCTCCGGCGCCTCGTCGCGCAGGGGCGGCTGGGGGCCAAGACCGGCCAGGGCTTCTATCCGTATCCGCAGCCGGAGCCCGAGTACGCGCAGTCCGTGGTGAAGCTCGACCGGCGCACGGACGACGTCGCGGTGCTGTGGCTCGACAACGCGCCCGCGAACTCGCTGTCGCCGGAGGTCATCGAGGCCCTCGAGCGGGCGTGGGGCGAGGTCGACGGCCGCGTCGCCGCGGCGGTCATCGCCTCCCCGAACCCCGCGCTGTTCTGCGCCGGCGCCGACATCAAGGCGTTCACGCGCATGGACGAGGCCGCGGGCCGCGACATGCTCGACCGCATGCACGGGCTGAGCCGCGCCATGGCGCGCTCCCGCACGGTGACGATCGCGGCCGTGAACGGGATGGCGCTGGGCGGCGGCTGCGAGCTCGCGATGGCGTGCGACGTCCGGATCGCGGCGCTCTCCGCCTCCTTCGGCCAGCCCGAGATCAACCTCGGCATCATCCCGGGCTTCGGGGGCACGCAGCGCCTGCCCCGGCTCGTCGGCCCGGCCAAGGCGCTCGAGATGAACACCACGGGCGCGCCGATCTCGGCGGAGGAGGCGTACGAGTTCGGGCTCGTCAACCGCGTCGCGGCCGACCACGAGCTGTTCGACACGGCGCTCGCGTGGGGCCGCAAGATGGGCACGCTGGCGCCGCTCGCGATCGAGCACATCAAGCGCGTCTCTCATGCCGCCGGCCTCGAGGACGGGCTCGCCGCCGAGCGCGAGGCGTTCGCCGCCGTGTTCGCCTCCGAGGACGCGCGCGAGGGGATCGACGCGTTCCTCTCCCGCCGCACGCCGAGGTTCCGCGGGTCGTGACGCCGGCGGGAGCGACCGCCGGCGCGACCCGGCTGGCCGAGCTGATCCGCGAGCGCGCGCCGGTCGTCGCCCTCACGGGCGCGGGCATCTCCGTTCCCTCCGGCATCCCCGACTTCCGCTCCCCGCAGACGGGGCTGTGGGCGAACGTCGACCCGATGGAGGTCGCGCACGTCGACGCGTTCCGGCTCGACCCGGAGCGCTTCTGGGCCTTCTACGGGCAGCGCTTCGCGACCCTCCGCGGCAAGCGGCCGAACGGCGCCCACGACGCGCTCGTGCAGCTCGAGCGCCGGGGCCTGCTGGCCGGCGTCGTCACCCAGAACATCGACGGCCTCCACGCCGCGGCCGGCACGCGCGAGCTGATAGAGGTCCACGGCTCGGTCGCGACGTCCTCGTGCCTCGACTGCGGCTCGCGGTACGAGCTCGACGTCGTGCGCGGCCGCCTCGAGTCCGCGGCCGACGGCGTGCCGCGCTGCGACTGCGGCGATCCGCTGAAGCCCGGCGTCGTGCTGTTCGGCGAGTTCCTGCCCGAGCACGCGCTCGCCCGCGCGCAGGCGCTCGCCGCGGCCGCCGGGCTGCTGCTCTGCATCGGCTCCTCGCTGGAGGTCCATCCCGTGGCGCAGCTGCCCGAGATCACGCTGCGCGCCGGCGGCGCCGTCGCCATCGTCACGCGCAGCGCGACGCCGTACGACGCCGACGCGGAGCTCAAGCTCACCGGCGACGTCGAGGCGGAGCTGCAGGCGGTCGTCGCCGCCCTCGGCGCCTGACCCGTTCCCGCCGCCGCCTCAAGACCGGCGCCGCCCTGCCGATCGCCACGGACGACATGCACCGGGTTCACACGCGGTGCTCGGCCTCGCCCTCGGATGGTGCGCGCTGTACCTCGCGCACGCGGCCGGCCTGGAGCGGGTGCCGGCCGGCGACGTCAAGGTCCTGCACCTCGTCGTCATGGGCGCGGGAGCGGCGCTGTGCCTCGCGCGCGCGGCCGCCATGCGCCGTTCGGCCTCGTCGTCGCCGCCGTCGTGCTCTTCTGCCTGGCCGACACGGTCTACCTCGTCCGCGTCGCGCAGGGAACGTGGGAGTCGGGCGGGCCGGTCGAGACCGGCTGGTGGCTCGCGAGCCTGCTCTTCGCCGCCGCCGCCCGGCAGTCGCACCGCCCCGGCGTGGCGAGCCGGCCGACCGGACCGGTGGTCATCGCGATGCCGACCGCGTTCGCGACCGTGGCGCTGGCGGTGCTCGTGGCCGGCGGCCGCGGCAGGCTGAACCCGCTCGCCGTGCTGCTCGCCACCGCGTCCCTGGTCGCGGTGATGCTCCGCCTCGTCCTCACCTTCCAGCAGCACAGCCGCACGCTGAGCCGGCTGCCCCGGCAGGCCCACACGACGAGCTGACCGGGCTCGCCAACCGCGCGCCGCTGGAGCGGCGCTTGAGCGACGCCCTCGCTCGCACGCACGGCGGCGAGCGCGTCGCCGTCCTGCGGCTCGACCTCGACGAGTTCAAGACGATCAACGACTCGTTCGGCCACGCCGCGGGGGACACCCTGCTGCAGGTCATCGCGCGCCGGCTCGAGAGCGGCGCCCGGCCGGGCGACACGGTCGCGCGGCTGGGCGGCGACGAGTTCGCCGTCCTGCTCGCCGAGCCCGGCGACGGGCAGGCCGTCGCCCGAGTGGCCGAGCGCCTCCTGCGCGAGATCGCCCGGCCCGTCCCGCTGGCCGGGCGCCGGCTCGATCCGCGGGCGAGCATCGGCATCGCGCTCAGCGACGCGCTCGCGCCGGAGGGCGACGGCGAGCTCAGCCCGGCGGACGCGCTGCTCCGGGGCGCAGACATCGCGATGTACGCGGCCATGAGCAGCGGCAAGCACCGCGCCGCCGTCTTCGCGCCGCACATGCACGCGGCCGCGGTCGAGCGGCTCGAGCGCCGCGCCGCGCGTCAGCGGGCGATCGACCACGACGAGCTGCGCCTGCGCTTCCAGCCGATCGTCGACCTCCAGACCGGCACGATCGAGGGTGCCGAGGCGCTCGTGCGCTGGAGCACCCGAAGCGCGGGCTGCTCGGCCCTGGCGAGTTCATCCCGCTCGCCGAGGAGACGAACCTCATCGTCCCGCTCGGCGCCTCGGTGCTCCGTGAGGCCTGCCGGCAGGCCGCACTGTGGCGCGACGAGTTCCCCGGCGGGCGCGACCTCTACGTCAGCGTCAACGTGGCCGGCCAGCAGCTCCAGCGCGCGGAGTTCGTCGAGGAGGTCCGCCGCGCGCTCGCCGCGGCGAGCCTCCCGAGCCGGTGCCTCATGCTCGAGGTCACCGAGTCCTGCCTGCCGGAGGACACGCACACCCAGCTGCACCATCTCCGCGACCGTTCGTGCGCGCTCGGGCAGGGCTTCCTCTTCGCCCGCCCGCTTCCGCCGGCCGACCTCACGGCGCTGCTCGCCGGCGAGCACAGCGCCGCGCGCGGCGGCCGCGGCCAGAGCTCAGAACCGCGCGGCGGCGGTGCGGGCGCGCAGCGCCGCCTCGAGCCGCTGCAGCGCGGCGGCGACGCTCGCGACGCCGGCGTCGTCGAGCACGCCTGTGCGTGCCGCGGCGGCCGCTTCGGACACGTCGCGCCGGGCGGCGCCGAGCGCGGCGAGCCGCTCCTCCATGCCGGGCAGCTCCCGCCAGCCCTCAAGCTCCGCGAGCGC
>DATMVH010000236.1:0-4618 GCA_035563395.1 Solirubrobacteraceae bacterium | reverse complement strand
CACAGGGCTCCCTGCCCGGGCGCGCCGATCTCGGGCCCCGCGCCGAGCGCGACCGCGAGTGCGTCGACGGCCGCGCCGACCGCGAGCTCGCCCGCGCCCTCGGCGACGAGCGTCCCGGCCCGGCACGGCGCCCCGGCGCGCGGCACGCGGCGGCCGAGCAGCACCACGCGCACGGCGTCCCCGCCGCGCGCGGAGACGACGCCACCGGCGCCCGCGCCCGCGACCCAGGCGCCGACCGAGTCACGCCGGCGGAGCTCGGGATCGCCCGCCGTGGCCGTCCGGACGAGGACGTGCCAGCCGCAGCCGCGCGCCACCTGGTTGGCGACGTGGAGCGCCACTCCGAGGGCGAGCCAGCCCGGCGCGGCGCCCGCGAGGGCACCGGCGATCCCGGACAGCAAGCGCTCGAGGGCAGCCGCGAGGTCGACGGCCGCGTCCCACATGCGAGCGCGATCCTACCCGGACTCGGGGCGTCGCAGGCAACAGCGGTCCCAAGTCATGCTCGACGCCCTCAGCTATGCCCCGGGCATCGCCTCGGGTGCAGGCGTGGGCTCGGCCGGGCTGGCCCGGTCGCCGCTGCGACGAAGCTCGAAGTACAGGACCGCCGCGGCCAGCGCGCTCAGCGGAGCAGTCAGGATGCTGATGATGACCTCGGCGACAACGCGGCCGCCGGTGCCTGCAGCGGCGCCGAGGGCCCCCACGATCGCGCTGACGACGATCGTGAGCAGGAAGATCACGGCGATCACGCCGAACACCTGCATCCCGTTGCCCTTGACCAGCTCGCGCGAGCGGCCGAGCGACTCGAGGACGCCCCTGCGCTCCAGGACGATCGCGGGCGCGACGACGGCGAAGATCGTCAGCGCGATCAGACCCGGCACGATGAGCAGGACGAGACCGATGGCAACCATCGCACCGACCAGGAAGCCCGCGACGACGAGCCGGACGACGACTCCGGTCACCGCGCCGAACAGCTCGCCGACGGAATGATCGCGACGGCCGTCCTGGACGTCCCGAACGAGCTCGACGACCATGCCCGCATACACGGTGGAGAACACAATCGAGATGAGCACCGCGACGAGCACGAGCACCGGCGAGACCGAGACGAGGACGCCGCTCACCACCGCCTCCACGACGAATATCGCTGCCGCCACGGGCAGGAGCACCGCCGCCTGATCCGTGTAGGTGCTGAAGATCCGCGAGAGAGCGTGGCCGACGTCGAGGTCGCGCGTCATGCCGCGACCATATCCGCCGGCGGCTGACGCGGCATGCTCGCCGGATGCGGCCCGGCGTGCTCCCGGACCGCTTTCCGCTCACGCTTCACGTCGAGCGCCATGTCGCCGGCGAGCAGCGGCCGGCCGGCCGCTCGACCACGCGGTGATGGTGCCGCGGCTGCAGTGCCCGTACGCGTGGTCTGCCGGGGAGCTCGCCGAACGGCGCCCGCTGGAGCTCGTGCGCACGGCGACCCGGGTCTACGCGCGGCCCTTCGAGCAGCGACACGTCCGGCGGCCTCCGGCCATGCCGCTCGCCGGCCGGGCGCGTCACGCGCGCGCTGACACCCGCCGACGGGACGAACGCGCTCGATCGCGAATTGCATCACGAGCGGCCGTGCTGCGCTCTCACCCATACCCCCGCTCCCACGGACGCCGCATGACCCACCTCGAGCACCTCCAACACGAGCTGCGCACCCTGCGCGCCTCGCAGGCGTACGCCTTCGCCATGGGCCACGGCTGTACGATCGGCGACCACCCGCGCTTCCGCGAGATCCGGCGGCGCGAGCGCGACCTGCTCGCGCTGATCGCCGAGTTCAGCGACGACTGACCGGCGCGCTCACGCCTCGGGCAGCCACCAGCGCCGGGGCGCGATGAGCTCGTGCATCTTCTGCGGCCCGTATGAGCCGCGCGTGTAGCGGTGCAGCGGCGGCGGGTCGGAGAGCAGGTCCGTCGAGGCCGCCCACAGGCTCTCGATCCCCTCCGCGTCGGTGAACAGCGTGCGGTCGCCGAGCATGGCGTCGTACAGGAGGCGCTCGTAGGGCTCGAGGCCTTGCGTGCCGAAGGACCCCTCGTAGGTGAACTCCATCCGCGCCTGGCCGAGCCGCATGGTCGGGCCGGGGACCTTGGCGAGGAAGCTCGTGGTGATCCCGCCGGGGTCGCCGAGGTCGAACGAGATGTGGTCGGGGCCGTAGTCCTCCACGAACGCGCGCGCGGCGCGGAACATCCGCCGGGGCGGCTCCTTGAACGCGATCGTCAGCAGCCGGCGCTGCTCGGCCAGGCACTTGCCCGTGCGCAGGAAGAACGGCACGCCGGTCCAGCGCCAGTTGTCGATGCTGGCGCGCAGCGCGACGAAGGTCTCGGTCTGGGACGCCGGGTCGACGCCCGGCGCCTCGCGGTAGCCGGCGTACTGCCCGCGGATCACGCAGTCGGGCGAGATGGGCGAGACGGAGCGGAAGACCTTGCCGGTCTCCTCCACGAGCGAGCGCGCCTCCAGCGTCGTCGGGGGCTCCATGGCCACGAACCCGAGCACGTGGAAGAGGTGGGTGACCACCATGTCGCGGTACGCGCCCGTGTCCTCGTAGAAGCCCGCGCGGTCCTCGACGGCGAGCGTCTCCGGGACGTCGATCTGCACGTGGTCGATGTGGTCGCGGTTCCAGACCGGCTCGAACATGCCGTTGGCGAACCGCAGCGCGATGAGGTTCTGGACCGCCTCGCGCCCGAGGAAGTGGTCGATCCGGAAGACGCGCTCCTCCGGGAAGACCTCGTGGACGACCGTGTTCAGGTCCTTCGCGCTGTGGAGGTCGACGCCGAACGGCTTCTCGAGCACGACCCGCGCGCGCTCGGCGAGGCCGGAGTCGCCGAGCGTGGCCACGAGGTCGCCGAACGCCCCGGGTGGCACGGACAGGTAGTGCAGGCGGCGCGCGGCCGAGCCGAGCTCCTCCTCACCGCGCTCCACGAGCTCGCGGAGCGGGGCGGGGTCGTCCGCGCGGAACGAGGCGAACGACAGGCGGCCGGCGAAGCGCTCCCACGACTTGTCGCTCGCTCCGTCGCCGATCGCGTCCTGCGCGAGCGCCCGGAAGTCGTCGTCGGAGCCGCCGCGGCGTGACGTTCCGATGATGCGGAAGTTCTCCGGCATGAGACCCGCGCGGTGCAGGTGGAAGAGGCCGGGCAGGAGCTTGCGCCGGGCGAGGTCTCCCGAAGCGCCGTAGAGGATGATCGTGTGGTCGTCTGGGACGGCCGCTCCGTCTCTGCGGGACACGGCCCGGAGCCTACTCAGCCGCGGCGCGGGGACGGCCGCCGACCGGGTAGAGCCCTGACGTGGCGCCCGGGGAGATCGTCGTCGCCGGCCGGCGCCTGGCCATCCGCGACCTCGAGCGGGTCGTCTTCCCGCGCACGGGGACGACGAAGGCCGAGCTGCTCGACTACTACGTCCGCATCGCCGGCACCATGCTGCCTCAGCTGCGCGGGCGGCTGCTGCACATGCACCGCTATCCCGAGGGCGTCGAGGGACCGCGCTTCTGGCAGAAGGACTGCCCGGACTTCCGCCCCGGGTGGCTGCCGACGGCGCCGGTGTGGAGCGCGACAAGCGCGCCCACATCGACTACTGCGTTCTGGACGAGCCGGCGGCGCTGCTGTGGGCGGTGAACATCGGGAGCATCGAGCTCCACACGTCGCGGCATCGCGCCGCGGCGACGGACCGCCCGACCGCCGTCGCCTTCGAGCTGGACCCCGGCGAGGGCGCGGGCATCCTCGAGTGCTGCGAGGTCGCGCTGCGCGTGCGCGAGCTGTTCGACGGCCTCGGTGTGCGGAGCTACCCGAAGACCTCGGGTGGCAAGGGCCTCCAGGTCTACGTCCCGGTCGAGGGCGCGACCTACGGCGACACCAAGCCGCTGGCGCGGACGGTCGCGGAGGTGCTGGAGGCGCGCACACCCGGGCGCGTCGTCTCGCGGATGGCCAGGGCGCTGCGGTCCGGCAAGGTCCTGGTGGACTGGAGCCAGAACACGGAGCACAAGTCGATGGTGCGCGCGTACTCCGTGCGGGCGCGGGCGCGCCCGATCGTCTCGGCGCCGGTGACCTGGGAGGAGGTCGAGCGGGCGGCGATCGACTTCTGCGTCGTCGACGAGCTCGCCGCCCTGCTGTGGGCGGTCAACATCGGGTCGCTGGAGCTGCACACCTCGCTGCACACCCGCGCGGACCTGCACCGGCCGACCGCGATCGCGTTCGACCTCGACCCCGGAGAGGGCGTCGACGTCCTCGGCTGCGCGAGGGTCGCCCTGCGCCTGCGCAAGGTGCTCGACGGAATCGGGCTGCGCTCGTACGTCAAGACGTCGGGCTCGAAGGGCCTGCAGGTCTACGCGCCGGTCCTCGGGGACCCGACGTACGCGGAGACCAAGCCGCTCGCCCGGGCGATCGCCGAGGGCCTGGAGTCCGGCTCGATCACGTCGCGCTCGGCCCGCTCGCTGCGGGCCGGGAAGGTCCTGATCGACTGGGGCCAGAACACGGAGCACAAGTCGATGGTCTGCGCGTACTCCGTGCGGGCCCGCCCGCGCCCGACCGTCTCGACGCCGGTCGCGTGGGACGAGGTGGAGGCCGCGCGCTCGCCCGAGGATCTCGTGTTCGAGCTCGACGAC
>DATMVH010000235.1:0-5410 GCA_035563395.1 Solirubrobacteraceae bacterium | reverse complement strand
GGCGGCCCGCCGCGTGGGTCGTCGCCGTCGCGGTGGGCGCCGTCGTGGCGCTCGCCACGCTGCCGTTCCTCGGCACGTCGGTCGTCCCGTCCTTCAAGGACAAGGACGTGCTCGTCCGGCTGAACGCGGAGCCCGGGACGTCCAACCCGAGGATGACCGAGATCACGCGGGACGTCGCCACCGAGCTCAGGTCCATCGCCGGCGTCGACAACGTGGGCGCCCACGTCGGACGGGCGATCACCGGCGACCAGATCGTCGACGTGAACAGCAGCGAGGTGTGGGTCAGCCTCGCGGCGGACGCGAACTACGACGAGGCGATGGAGAACATCAACGACGCCGTCCGCCGGGTCGACGGCGTGGACCGCGACGTCGCGACCTACACGACGCAGAAGATCCGCGACGTCGGCGCGCTCGCCGACGGGGAGGAGCCCGCGAACCGCAACGACCTCGACGTGTTGACGGGAGTCGACACGCCGCTCGTCACCCGCGTCTACGGCCAGGACCCCGACGTCCTGCGGCGTGAGGCGGAGAAGGTGCAGCGCGCCGTGGCCGGCGTCGACGGCGTCGTGAACGCACGGCTGCAGCTTCCGCGGCAGCAGCCGACGCTCGAGATCGAGGTCGACCTCGACCGCGCGCAGCGCGCCGGGATCAAGCCCGGCGACGTCCGGCGCGCGGAGGCCACGCTGCTGCAGGGCCTGCAGGTGGGCAGCGTCTTCGAGGACCAGAAGGTCTTCGACGTGATCGTGCAGGGGACGCCGGAGACGCGCGAGAGCGTCGAGGCCGTCCGGAACCTGCTGATCGACGCGCCCGACGGCGGGCAGGTCCGCCTCGGCGAGGTCGCCGACGTGCGCGTCGGCTCGACGGCGACGGTCATCGAGCGCGAGGCCGTGTCGCGCTACGTCGACATCGAGGCGGGCGTCAGCGGGCGCGGCGCGGACGCCGTGGCCGGCGACATCCGTGCCCGCCTGGCGGCGATGTCCTTCCCGCTGGAGTACCACGCGGAGGTCTTCGAGCGCAGCACCGGCGAGGAGCTCGGCGCCATGACCATGCTCGCCTTCGCGCTGGCCGCGGCGGTCGCGGTGCTGCTCCTCCTGCAGGCCGCCTTCCGCAGCTGGCGGCTCGCCGCCGCGGTGCTCCTCGTCGTCCCGGTCGGCCTCGCCGGCGGCCTGGTGGCCGCGCTGATCGCCGGAGCGGAGCTGTCGCTCGGGTCGCTCCTCGGGCTCCTCGCGGTCTTCGGCGTCGGCCTGCGCACGAGCGTGCTGCTGATCCGGCACCTCCAGGACGTGCACGAGGTGCAGCCGCAGTTCGGCCCGCCCGTCGTGCAGCGCGCCGCGGGCGAGCGCCTCGCGCCGATCGTGGCGACCACCGTCGCCCTGATCGGGCTGGCACTCCCGTTCGTCGTGCTCGGTTCCCGCGCCGGCCTCGAGGTCGTGCACCCGATGGCGGTGGTGCTGGTCGGCGGCATGCTCACGTCGGCCCTCGTGAGCCTGTTCGTCGTGCCCGGCTTGTTCCTGCGCCTCGGCTCCAAGCCGCGGCCGCGGATCGAGGTCGACGGCGCGGTCGTCGAGCAGTATGCGGGCGTCGCGCCGGAAGGCGCCGGATACGACACGGACCCGCTCGCGACGATGGACCGGCCGGCGACGCCGGCGGCACCGGCGGCGGAGGCCCCCGGTGCGGAGGCCGGCGCCCGGCAGAACGGAGGTGAGCGGTGACACCGCGGATGCCGAGCGGCCGCGGCGCGCGACTGCTCGCCAACGGCCTGGCGCTCGCCCTTGCCGCCATGACGGCGGGGGCGTGCGCCGAGGTGGAGTCCTCGGCGGTGGAGGGCTACGAGCCCTCCCACCTCGAGGAGGTCGCGAACAGCGACTTCAAGAAGATCATCTTCACGGCGGAGGGCGCGAGGCGAACGGGCCTCGAGACCGCCGCGATCGAGCGCGCGGGACGGCGGATCGTCGTGCCGTACGCCGCGCTGATCTACGACCCCAAGGGAAACACGTACGTCTACACGAGCCCCGCCCGCAACACGTTCATGCGGGCCGAGGTGACGGTCGACACCATCAAGGGTGACCGTGCGCTGCTGTCCGCCGGTCCCGCCGTCGGGACGCAGGTCGTGACGGTCGGGACCGCCGAGGTCTACGGCACCGAACTCGAGATCGCAGGCGGCCACTGATGCGCTGGATCGTCGGAACCAGTCTGCGCTTCAAGTTCCTCGTCGTCTTCGGCGCCGTCGCGCTGATGATCTTCGGGATCTCACAGGTCCCGAACACGAAGGTGGACGTCTTCCCGGAGTTCGCGCCCCCGCGCGTGGAGATCCAGACGATCGCCCTCGGCAACTCCTCGAACGAGGTCGAGGAGCTCATCACCATCCCGATCGAGGAGCAGCTCAACGGCATCCCGGGCCTGACCGAGATGCGGTCGAAGTCGGTGTCGCAGCTGTCCTCGATCCAGCTCATCTTCGAGCGGGGCACGGACGAGCTGAAGGCCCGCCAGCTGGTCCAGGAGCGCATCTCGCAGGTCACGCCCACGTTGCCGGTGTGGGCCAGCCCGCCGTGGATGATGCCGCCGCTCTCGGCGACGAGCCGGATCATGAAGATCGGCGTGTCGTCGGACGAGCTCAACCTCATCGAGCTGTCGGCGCTCACCTATTGGAAGATCAACCAGCAGCTGATGCGCGTCCCCGGCGTCGCGCACGTCGACATCTACGGCGAGCGGCTGCAGCAGCGCCACATCCAGGTCGACCCGGCGAAGCTCGCGCGGTTCGGCATCCCGCTCCAGCACGTCATGGAGGCGGGGTCCGAGGCCGTGGACGCCGGCGTGCTGCAGCACCGCTCCAGCTTCAACGTGGGGGCGGGCGGCTTCGTCGAGGACAACGGCCGGCGCCTGAACATCCGTCACGTGCAGCCGGTCGTCGGCGCCAAGGAGCTCGGTGAGATCCCGCTGGTGCGGCGCGACGGCAGGACGCTGCGTATGAAAGACGTCGCGAACGTCGTCGAGGACCATCAGCCCGTCTGGGGCGAGGGCGTGGTCAACGACGGCGACGGGCTGCTGCTCATCGTCCAGAAGTTCCGCGGCGCCAACACGATGGAAGTGACCAAGGGCGTGGAGCAGGCGGTCGCGGACATGCGCCCGGGTCTGCCGGGCGTGCAGCTCGACACGACGATCTTCCGCCCGGCCACGTTCATCGAGCAGTCGATCGACAACCTCACCACCGCCCTGCTCATCGGCGTCGCGCTGGTCGCGCTGATCATCATCGCCTTCCTCCTCGAATGGCGGACGGCGTTCATCAGCCTCATCGCGATCCCGCTCTCGCTGCTGGCGGCCGTGGTCGTCCTCGACCTCCGCGGGACGACGGTCAACGTGATGGTGCTCGCCGGGCTGGTGGTCGCCATCGGGGTGGTGGTCGACGACGCGATCATCGACGTCGAGAACATCGTCCGGCGCCTGCGCATGGCGCGAGCGCAAGGCCTGGACGTCTCGACGTTCAAGATCGTCCTCGACGCGTCGGTCGAGGTCCGCAGCGCGATCACCTACGCCACCGTGATCAACGTGGTGGCGATCGTGCCCGTGTTCTTCCTCGAGGGGCTCTCCGGGTCGTTCTTCCAGCCGCTCGTCCTGTCGTACGGGCTCGCCGTGCTCGTCTCCATGCTCGTCGCGCTGACCGTCACGCCGGCGCTCTGTCTCCTCCTGCTGTCGCGCGGGCGGCTGGACCACCGCGACTCGCCGCTGCTGCGGGTCCTGAAGCGCGGCTACGGCGCGATCCTCGCGCGCGTCATCCGCCGCCCGGCTCCCGCGATGGCGACGGCGGCGGTGCTGCTCCTCGCCGGTCTCATGATCTACCCGACGCTGGGGTCGCAGCTCCTGCCGAACTTCAAGGAGCGCGACTTCCTGATGCACTGGCTGACCGAGCCGTCGACGGGCGCCGAGGAGGAGAAGCGCATCTCGATCCGGGCGTGTCGCGACCTGCAGGAGATCCCGGGCGTCCGCAACTGCGGCTCCCACATCGGTCAGGCGCTGCTCTCCGACGAGGTCTACGGGGTGTACTTCGGGGAGAACTGGGTGAGCGTCGACCCGAAGGTGGACTACGACAAGACGCTCGACTCCATCCACAGGACGGTCGAGGGCTATCCGGGGCTCTTCCGCGACGTCCAGACGTATCTCCGCGAGCGCATCAAGGAGGTCCTCACCGGCACGAGCAACTCGGTCGTCGTGCGCATCTTCGGGCCCGACCTGGCGGTGCTGCGCGAGAAGTCGGACGAGATCGCCAAGCAGATCTCCGGCATCCCGGGCGTGGTCGACGCGCATCCCGACTTCGCGGAGGAGCTGCCGCACATCGAGGTGCAGCTCAACCTCGCGGCAGCGCGGCGGTTCGGCCTCAAGCCGGGCGACATCCGGCGGCAGTCGTCGGCGCTGATCGCCAGCGAGGAGGTCGCCGACATCTTCATCAACGGCAAGGCCCACGACGTGCACGTCTGGAGCATCCCGTCGGTTCGCAACAGCATCCACGACGTCCAGTCGCTGCCCATCGACACGCCGGACGGCCGGCAGGTCGAGCTGCAGCAGGTCGCGGACGTGCGCATCGCGCCGACGCCCAACCACGTCCAGCGCCAGCAGCAGTCGCGCCGGATCGACGTGGGCGCCAACGTGGACGGGCGTGACCTCGCGTCCGTCGTGAGCGACGTGGAGAACAGGCTCGAGCTGGTCGACATGCCGCTCGGCTACCACGCCGAGGTGCTCGGGGAGTCCACGGAGCTGAACGCGGCGCAGTCCCGCCTGCTGCTGTTCGGCGCGATCGCGGCGATCGCGATCTTCCTATTGCTGCAGGCGGCCTTCCGCAGCCTGCGGCTCGCCGCGATGACGTTCCTGCTGCTGCCGATGGCGCTGGTCGGCGGCGTGCTGGCCGTCAAGCTCGGCGACGGCGTCCTGTCGCTCGGCTCGCTCGTCGGGTTCCTCACCGTGTTCGGCATCGCCGCGCGCAACGGGATCCTGATGATCAGCCACTTCCAGCACCTCGAGCGCTACGAGGGCGAGACCCTCGGACCGGACCTCGTGCTGCGCGGCGCGAAGGAGCGGCTCGCGCCGATCCTCATGACCGCGTCCGCGACGGGCCTGGCGCTCGTGCCGCTGGCGGTGGCCGGCAGCATCCCGGGCCACGAGATCGAGCATCCGATGGCCATCGTCATCCTCGGCGGACTCGTGACGGCCACGCTGCTGAACCTGTTCGTGCTGCCGTCGCTGTACCTGCAGTTCGCCCGGCCGGCGCCGACGCCGGAGCCGGAATGGGCGGAGCCGGAGCCCGAGGCGCCGGCCCCGATTCCCACGGCCCGCGAGGGCGCCGCCGTGTCGTCGACCGCCATGGCGGCGGACGCGGCGCCGGCGCCCGGCGTGGCGGCCGGCATGTCCGCGACGCCCG
>DATMVH010000234.1:0-2896 GCA_035563395.1 Solirubrobacteraceae bacterium | reverse complement strand
GTCGCGCCGCCCGACCTGCGCCGCGCGTTTCACGAGGCCCGCTGCGCGCTCGAGGCCGTGGGGCTCGGCGACCCCGAGGCGACGGGCGGCGCACGGCCGGGCCGGCTGGCCACCTACCGCGACCTCGGCTCCTTCCAGCTGCTCCTCTCGCTCCAGGACGACGACGCGCTCCGGCTCTTCTGCGACTCCATCCTCGCCCCGATCGAGGACGGCGAAGGCGCCTACGGCGGCGAGCTGATGCGCTCGCTCGAGGCGTTCATCGAGTGCAACGGGCAGTGGGAGCGCGCCGCGCGCCAGCTCTACTGCCACCGGCATACGCTTCGCTACCGCATCCGGCGGGTCGAGGAGCTGACGGGCCGCTCGCTGGACTCCGCGCGCGACCGGATCGACTTCTGGCTCGCGCTGCGCGGGCGCGAGCTGGTCGGTTGACGGCCGAACGAGGAAAGGACGAGGCGTGAGAGTCGGCGTGCCCACGGAGATCAAGACGGACGAGTACCGCGTCGCCCTCACCCCCGCGGGCGTGCGGGAGCTGTCGGAGCACGGCCACGACGTGCTGATCCAGGCCGGCGCGGGCGAGGGCTCCGCGATCGAGGACGCGGACTACGAGGCCCAGGGCGCGCGGATCCTGCCCGACGCCGAGGCGGTGTTCGCCGAGGCGGACATGATCGTCAAGGTCAAGGAGCCGCAGCCGCCGGAGGTCGAGCTGCTCGAGGCGCGCCACGCGCTCTTCACGTACCTCCACCTCGCGCCCGACCCCGAGCTCACCAAGGGCCTCGTCGCCTCCGGCGCCACGTGCGTGGCCTACGAGACGGTGGAGGACGTCCGCGGGCGGCTTCCCCTGCTCGCCCCGATGAGCGAGGTCGCCGGCAAGATCGCCACGCAGGCCGGCGCGTTCATGCTCGAGAAGCCGCTCGGCGGCCGCGGCATCCTGCTCGGCGGCGTGCCGGGCGTCGCGTCCGCGAAGGTCATGGTGATCGGCGGGGGCGTCGTGGGGATGAACGCCGCCTTCATCGCCATCGGCATGGAGGCCGAGGTCTACGTCTACGACCGCAACATCGACCGCCTGCGGGAGCTCGACCTCCACTTCTCCGGCCGCGCGTCCACCTGCTACGCGTCCACGCTCGAGATCGAGCAGCGCCTGCCCGAGGTGGACCTCGTCATCGGCGCCGTGCTGGTCGCCGGGGCGCGGGCCCCGTACGTGATCCGGCGCGAGCAGCTCGGCCTGATGAAGCGCAACGCGGTGCTCGTCGACGTCTCGATCGACCAGGGCGGCTGCTTCGAGACGTCGCGGCCGACGACGCACTCAGACCCGACGTTCGAGGTCGACGGCATCACGCACTACTGCGTGGCGAACATGCCCGGCGCCGTGCCGATCACCTCGACGTACGCGCTCACCAACGCGACGCTGCCGTACGTGCTGGACATCGCCGACAACGGCGTCGCGGCGGCGGCCAAGGGGAATCCCGGCCTCGCGCGCGGGGTAAACGTCGTGGGCGGGAAGGTCACCTACGAGCCGGTCGCCGAGGCGACCGGGCTGCCCTACACCGAGCTCTTCGAGGCGCTCGGGGAGAGTGCCGCGGCCTGATCGGGCCGCTGCTAGCATGGCCCGCCGTATGCCGACGACCTCGCAGCTCGTTCGCAAGGGACGCAAGACGCCGAAGAAGAAGCTGGCCACGCCCGGTCTGAAGTCGGGCAAGGGCCGGAAGAAGAAGGTCGCGGCCCCGCAGCGCCGCGGCGTCTGCACGCGCGTCTACACGACCACGCCGAAGAAGCCGAACTCGGCGCTGCGCAAGGTCTGCCGCGTCCGCCTGACGAATCAGATGGAGGTCACGGCCTACATCCCGGGCGAGGGCCACAACCTGCAGGAGCACTCCGTCGTGCTCGTCCGCGGCGGCCGCGTCAAGGACCTGCCGGGCGTCCGCTACAAGGTCGTGCGCGGCACGCTCGACGCGGCCGGCGTGTCCGACCGCAAGAAGGCCCGCTCCCAGTACGGCGTGAAGGCCCGGTAGCGATGCCCCGCCGCGCCGCAGCGACGCAACGGCCGATCGAGCCGGATCCCGTCTACCGCTCCAAGCTCGTCCAGCAGGTGATCAACCGCCTGATGCTGGACGGCAAGAAGTCGACGGCGGAGCGGATCGTCTACGACGCGCTCTCCATCCTGGCCGAGCGCACCGGCAAGGACCCGGTGGAGTCGCTCGAGGCCTCGATCAAGGCGCTCACGCCGGTGCTCGAGGTGCGCTCGCGGCGCGTCGGCGGCGCGACCTACCAGGTTCCGGTGGAGGTGCCGCAGCGGCGCGCCCGCACGCTTGCGGTGCGCTGGCTCGTCGAGTTCGCGCGCAACCGGCGCGAGAAGTCCATGGCCCAGCGGCTCGCGAACGAGCTGATGGACGCGCAGTCCCAGCAGGGCGGCGCGTACAAGCGGAAGGACGACATCTTCCGCATGGCGCAGGCGAACAAGGCCTTCGCGCATTACCGCTGGTAACGCGGTCAGCGGTCGAGGATTCGAATCCCCAGCGCGTCGGCGAACGCCGGCGCCGAAGCGACGACGTCGTCGAACGGCATCGCCGCGCCCCGCAGCGCGGCCATCCCGGCCACGCCGTCGAGCCGGCACCCGCGCAGCTCGACGTGGCGCATGCGCGCGCCGGTGAAGTCCGCGCCCGTGAGGTCGCAGTCGCGGAAGACCACCGAGTCCAGCCGGGCGTCGCGGAAGTCGGCCTGCGCGAGCAGGCAGCCGTCGAAGGCGGTGCGCTCGAGCGTCGCGGCGGCGAACGTGGCGAGGTCGGCGCGGCAGTCGCGGATCGTCGCGTCGCGTACGCGCGCCTCGGCGAGTGCCAGGCCGGTCAGCCGCCCGCCGCGGACGAGCACGCGCGCGAGCGATGCGCCGCGCGCAGCGAGG
>DATMVH010000233.1:0-3137 GCA_035563395.1 Solirubrobacteraceae bacterium | reverse complement strand
CCGGGTCGAGGCCGTTCATCGCGGCCATGTCGGCCACGGACACGCCCGCGCCGGCGGCGAGGGCGGACAGCGTGTCGCCCCAGCGGACGACGTAGGCGCCCTGCGGCGCCGGCGCGCTCGACGTTGTCGCCGGCTGCGCGGTCGTGGTGGTCGACCCGTCGGCCGGGGCGACGCCGGCCTGCTGCAGCGCGGCGTAGCCCTCGGCGACCGTCGGGATGCGGATCGTCGCGCCGAGCACGACGCGGTGATCCTCCGGCACGCCGTTGTACGCGGCGACGGTCCGGGTCGTCAGGTTGTTCGCCGCGGCGATGCTCCACAGCGTCTCGCCGGGCTGCACGGCGCGGACCACCTCGGCCGACGCGGGGGCGGCGAGGGTGAAGAACGCACTGGGGATCAGGACGCAGAGTCGGCGTCGGCGCACAAAGGACCTCCGAGGTCGGGTGGCACGACACCAATAGCCGCGATTCCTGCGCCCGGCACACGCCCGCGCACGCTTACGACCACTCGCAAGGTAGGTTGCGGGAAGCCGTGCTCGACCCCGCCGACGCGAGGCTGTGGCTGCAGAAGTGGCGCTGGTACGAGCGCAACGCGCTGCCGTGGAACCGCGCGCGCATCCAGCTCGAGTTCGCGCGCCGGCGCGCGTTCTCCCGCTGGCCCGTCCACGGCAACGTGCTCGAGATGCTGCGCGAGGGCCGGCTCGAGGTCGGCGAGCACGTGCTGCTCGAGCCCGGCGTCTGGCTCACCGCGCCCGCGCCCGGGCGGATCCGGATCGGCGGCGGCACGTTCCTCAACCTCGGGGTGCAGATCGCCGCGATCGACCTCGTCGAGATCGGCGCGCACTGCATGCTCGCCAACGGCTGCTTCGTCATCGACGCCGACCACCGCTTCGACGATCCCGACCGGCCGGTCCCGTGGCAGGGCTTCACGTCGAAGGGGCCGACGCGGATCGGCGACAACGTGTGGTGCGGGACGAACGTCGTGGTGACGAGCGGCGTCACGATCGGCGAGCGCTGCGTGATCGGCGCGAACTCCGTGGTCACCCACGATCTGCCCCCGTTCGCGATCGCGGCCGGCGCGCCGGCACGCGTGATCGGCGAGGTCGGACGGGTAGGCGGGCCTTCATGGCCTTCGAACGCGACGTCGCCGACGGGATCCACCGGGTCGCCGACGGCCCGGTGAACTGGTACCTCGTCGAGGACGCGGACGGCGTGACCATCGTCGACGCCGGCCTGCCGGCCTCGTGGAACTCGCTCGGCTGGGCGCTCGCGGAGCTCGGGCGCCGCAAGCGCGACGTGCGGGCGCTCGTCCTCACCCACGCCCACTTCGACCACGTCGGCTTCGCCGAGCGCGCGCGCGGCGAGCTCGGCATCCCGGTCTACCTCCACGCCGGCGACCGGCCGCTGGCGCGGCATCCGCTGCGCTACGACCACGAGCGCCACCCGCTGCTCTACCTCTGGCAGCCGGGTCCGTTCACGCTCTTCGGCGCGATGCTGGCGCGCGGCGCGCTGTGGGTGCGGGAGGTCGCCGAGGTGGCGGAGCTGTCGCCCGGCGGCGCGCTCGACGTCCCTGGCCGCCCGCAGATCCTGCACACGCCCGGCCACACGCACGGCCACGTGTCGCTCCACTTCCCCGACCGCGACGCGGTGATCGCGGGCGACGCGGTGGTGACGCTCGACCCCTACACCGCGCGAACCGGCCCGCGCATCGTCGCCCGCGCGGCGACCGCCGACAGCGGGCGGGCGCTGTCGTCGCTCGACGTGCTCGCGCAGACGGGCGCGCGCATCGTGCTGCCCGGCCACGGCGACCCCTGGACGGACGGCGCGGAAGCGATGGTGCAGCAGGCACGGCAGGCGGGCGCCGCCTAGCACCGGGGTGACACGGCGCCGCCGGCGGTTGCCACCGCCACGGCGTCGCAGTACGGTCGCCACCGGGCAACGGATGCAGGAGACCTCCTCCAGGATCGGAGAAGCCTTCGTCGGGCGGATCTGGCTCGTCCTCTTCGTCGGGCTCCTGCTCGTGGGCGCCTTGTTCACGCTCGCGCAGCTCTGGATCTTCTGGCCAACCGCCCTCGAGGATGTCGCGGCGCCGGACGGCGCGCAGGACGCCGCGGTGGCCGCCGGCGGCCTTCCCGCGCGCAAGGAGGTCAGCTACCTCGGTCTCGCCCGCTTCGAGCTGTCCACGGAGGTCCTCTTCTTCCTCGTCGTCGCCCTCTCCGGTGCGCTGGGCGGGCTCATCCACACGGTCCGCTCGCTCAGCACGTACGTCGGGGTGCGGCGCCTCCGCTGGAGCTGGGTGCCGTACTACCTGCTGCTGCCGCTCGTCGGCGCGCTCGGCGGCACGCTCTTCTACGTCGTCCTCCGTGCGGGGCTCTTCTCGCCCTCGACGGAGGTCCAGCAGGCGAGTCCCTTCGGCTTCGCGGCCGTGGCCGCGCTGGTCGGGCTGTTCTCCGAGCAGGCGATGAACAAGCTCAGGGACCTCGCGGCCCAGATCTTCACCTCGGCGCAGCCGCTGGCCGACCACTACGTGGACAAGGAAGCGGAGGGCCGGGGCGCCGCGGGGACACAGGACGGGACGGCGGAGGAGCAGCCGGGCCGCGCGTGACTCAATCCGCCGGCGCCGGCGCCCGCTCGCCGGCGGTGATGACGAGCGCCGTGCCGGCGAGCACGAGGCCGAGCGCCGGGATCGCCGCGGCCGGCGGCGTCTGCGCGAGCGCGATCGCGGCGATGATCGCCGACAGCGGGACGGTGAAGAGCGTGGCCAGCGAGACGACCGTCGCGCCGGTCGACCGCAGGACATGGTTGAAGAGCGAGTGCCCGATCAGCTGGGCGAGCACCGTGAGCGCGACGATGCGCGCCCAGTCGGCGGCCGCGTAGCCGCCCAGCGCCTGGTCGCCGACGAGGCAGACCGCGAGCAGGAGGACGGCACAGGTGCTGTAGCACAGCGCGGTGTAGGCGGTGGTGCTCAGCCCGCGCCGCACGCGGCCGCCGGCCACGATGTAGGCGCCGCCGAACACGCCGCCGAGCAGCGCCAGCGCATCGCCCGCGAGCGCGCGCGCCGACAGCGAGACGTCGACGCCCGTGACGACGAGGACGCCGGCGAGGGCGATCGCCGTCCCGGCCCACGCGCGGCCCGGGAGG
>DATMVH010000232.1:0-7056 GCA_035563395.1 Solirubrobacteraceae bacterium | reverse complement strand
GCAACCGTTCGCGGCCCGCGCCGCCGCCACCGGCCTGCTCCGGCAGCCCGCTGCCGTTCGCGTCACCGCCAGCGGCCTGCTGCGGCAGCCCGCGACGCATCTCGCGCAAGCGACGGCAAGGCTCCGGCAGCCCGCCGGAGTCAGGGCGTCGCTGACCGGCGCGCTGCGCCAGCCGTTCACCGTCGCGCAGTTCGGCGTTGCGACAGGCAGCCTCCGGCAGCCGTACGGGCTCCAGGGCGCGGTCACGGGACGCCTCCGGCAGCCCGGGGGCGTCCGCGTCGCGGTCACTGCGAGCCTCGCGACGCCGTACACGGCGCGGCTCGCGGCCACCGCCCGGGCTCGGCAGCCGTACACGGCCGCCGCTGCTGCGGCCGCGGCCCTCGCGCAGCCGTTCACGGTCAGCGCCGCGGTCGCCACAGGCGCCCGGCAGCCGTTCACCGTCTACCTGCTCGCGGAGCAGCCCCTCCGGCAGCCGTACCTGCTCGAGGCTCTCGCGGTAGCAGGCGCGCTTCGGCAGCCGTACGCGCTCGTGTCGGCTGCCGTGATTCATCCGCGCGTCGCTCCCGGCTGGATCGGCGCGCCGGGTGCCGGGAGAAGCATCAGCGGCAGCGCGGGCCGCGCGCCCTCGGATGCCGCCGGCGGGCGAGTCGGCAGACCGCGCACGGGGCGGGTGCGCGAGCCCGCCGTCGGATGACCTGACACTGGAGGACGCATGGCCGCGCAGATCCGCTACCGCCTCACCGGCGGCGCGTCGAACACCAGCCCCGCCGCGAGCCTCGGCGGCGCGATGAGCACCGCCGCCGGCGGCATCATCACCGACAACGCCGCCAACAACGTTTGGGACGACATCACGGGAGCGGAGAGCGCCGCCGGCGACGTCGAGTACCGGTGCCTCGCCGTCCAGAACTTCGGCGACCAGACGTTGGTCGGCGCGAAGATCTGGATCGACGACCAGGGGTCCGGTGTCGCCGGGTCGAACCTCGCGATCGGCCTCGACGCCGCCGCGATCGGCGCCACGCCCACCTCAACCTCCACGGCGGCGGACGAGAGCACGGCGCCGTCCCCGGCGGTGACGTTCTCGACGCCGACGACGGAGGGCGCCGCGATCAGCATCGGCGACATCCCGGCGGGGCAGGCGAAGATCTTCTGGGAGCGCCGCACCGTCACCGCCGGAGCCTCGGCGGGCACAGACGTGCCGTCGGTCACCGTCAAGGGCGACAGCCTGTAGGCCATGGCGTACGTCGTCCCGTTGGAGGGCTACCAGCCGTCGGCGCGCGACGACGACCTGCCGTGGGTCGGCGCCCGCGTCTACGAGGCCGCGGATGCGGCGGGCCCGTTCACCAGTCTGATCGACACGTTCGAGTTCGCGACGGACACGCGCGTCACCCCCACGGGCCTCGACCCGGACCCGGCCGCGCCGCGGGAGCGCGCGTTCACCACGGCCGCAGCGACACTTCCCGCCGGCTGGTACCTCGTCGTGTTCTTCGACGCCGCGGGGAGCACCGAACCGACGAGCCCGGTCTTCCACGGCGGCCCGGTCGTGCCCTCGTCGCGGCAGGTCGCGCGGTTCATCCGCGCCCGCACCCTGGTCAACGGCGCCGAGGTCGGCGACTTCACCACGGCGACGAACCCGACGGCCGATCAGGTGGAGGAGTACGTGCAGAACGCCGCGGGGGACGTGATCGCTGAGGTCGGCCGCGTCATCCCCGCCGGGGCGCAGGATCTCGCCCGGTACGTGATCGCGATCGGCGCGGCGCTGCTGATCGAGGCGAACTCGGAGGAGATCAACGAGGCGCGCTACGACCGCCTCAAGGCGCTGTACGACGAGCGGCTCGCCCGGTTGAACGCGGCCGTGGAGGACGTGGAGGCCGGCGGCGAGCCCGGCAGCGAAGCCGGGGCGGGGGTGCTGCCGCTCGGGCTGTTCCCCGCGGCGACGCGACTGGACTGGTAGCCGTGCGCCTGACCCTTGATGTGGCGGGCGACCGCCAACTCGCCCGCGAACTGCTGCGCGTCGGCGAGCACGGCGATGACGTCGCTCCGGCGCTCCGGCAGATCGCGGACTACTGGCGGGACCTCGCTCGCGAGCAGTTCGCCACCGAGGGCGCCTCGGGCTCCGGCGGGTGGCCGCCGCTCGCGCCGGCGACCGTGCAGCGCAAGCGCGGCTCAGCGGACCCGCGCGTCCGGCGTAACGCGGAGACGATCCTCGTCGCGACGGGCGCGCTGCGCGAGGGCTTGACGGACGCGGGGGACGAGCAGCACGTCGAGCGCGTGACCCGTGACGAGCTGGAGTTCGGGACGCTCGTGGACTACGTCGGCTACCACCAGCACGGCACGAGCCGCGCGCCGCAGCGCCGCCCCGTGGAGCTGACGGAGACGGAGCGCCGGGAGACGATGCGACGCTTGCAGCGCTGGGTCCTGACCGGGGAGCTGGTCTGACGTGGCCGACGAGGTCTTCGGGCCGCTCATCGACGCGACTGTCGTCGAGCGCGCCGTCATCAGGCATCTCGCGCCGCCCACCCTCGTCCCGGGCGGCGTCGACTGGCTCAACACGTACCTCGCGGTCGTCGAGGCCCGCGCCGGCTACGCGAAGGGCACGCTCGCGCGCGTCCGCACCTACCAGGCGGACGTGGACGTCAGGCGCTTCCCCGAGCAGCAGCTCCCCGCGCTGATCGTCGTCGTCGGCGACGAGACCCCGGTCCCGGATGGGCAGAACCTTCACGCGCAGCTCACGCTCGTCGTCGGCGTCATCGCCCGCGGGGCGACCCGGCAGCAGGGCCGCGACCTCGCTCGCCTCCACGCCGCCGCGATCAAGGGCGCGCTCCTACACCGCCCGGACCTCTCAGGGACGCTCGCGGCGCTCACGTACGACGGCGCGGGCTACACGGAGACGCGCGGCGACCCCGGCGTCGTCGCGGCTGTCGCGAACGTCGAGTTCACCGCGCTCGTCCCGGCGACGATCGACCTGTTCGCCGGGCCGGACCTTCCCGCCGTCCCGCTGCCGACGCCGCCGGACGTGCCGGACTGGCCGACGTACCCGGGCCGCCCGACCGCGGACGAGATCGTCATCCAAGCGCACCCCGAAGAGGAGATCACGCCGTGACCGGCAGCTTCGTGAACACCAGCTTCCCGCCGCGGCGCATCGACCTCGCCGACGGCCGCGTCCTCGCCCCTGGTGAGCGCGCCGACGACGTCGAGCCCGGCTCGGATCACAACCGGGCGCTGGAGGAGGAGGGCGCGCTCACGCGCGTGCACGAACCGACCGCCGACGAGAAGCCGAAGGGCGGCAAGTCGTGAGCCTCTGGGACGACGCGGCCCGGCTCGCCCAGCAGGTCGGGTGGGAAGTGACCGCTGTCCAGAAGCACGGTGAGGAGATCGCCGTGACGTTCCGCCGCGCTGTGGACGCGACGACAACGGTGCGCCTCGATGGCCGGGAGATCGTGCGCACGGTCACGCGCGAGGTCATGAACCAGCACACCCGCAACTAGGAGGACTGACCAGATGCCGCGACCCGGGCTTGAGGTGGGCTGGGAGTTCCTGTGCGTGTCGAAGCGCGGCGATCCCTACCAGCCACGCGAGCAGGCCAGGACGGACAAGGACAAGAAGTGACCGCTATCGCGGCCTTCGCCAAGCTCGCCGGGCTGCCCGTGACCGTCACGGCGCCCGACGGAAGCGAGGTCGGCGGCTACCTCAGCGGCTTCCGCAAGGACGGCAGCCCGTTCGTCTCCATCGAGATCGCGCTCTGTGATCCGGCGGGGACGCCGTTCGCTCCCCTCATCGACCACCAGCAGGAGGCCCCGAATGGCACGGCCAGGGCTTGAGGTCACCGTCTCGGACGCGCCGCCTTCCCGGTCGCTGCCGACGGACACCAGCCGCCTCTTCATCGTCGACTTCGCGCAGAAGGGCGACCACACCACCCCCATCCGCCTCACCGGGCCCGCGGACGCCGCCGCCAAGATCGGCGACCGCGTCAGCTACAGCTACGCCCGCGACGCCATGGACGTCTACGGCGCCGAGGCGTACTTCGCCCGCGTCGTCGGGCCCGCCCCGGTCGCAGCGACCGCCGCGCTCGCCGGCACCAGCGGCACCACGCTCAACGTCACCGCCAAGAGCGTCGGCGACTGGGGCAACGGCGCCACCGGCGGCCTCTCCGTCGAGGTCGCGAACGGCCCGTCCGGCGCGACGCACCGCGTCCTGATCATCCGCCTCAACGGCGTCGAGGTGGAGCGCACCCCCGAGTACAACTCGCGCGACAGCTTCGTCACGTGGTCGCAGGCGTCCAGCTACGTCACGATCACCGCCGGGGCAGGCACCGGCCTCCCCACCGTCGCCGCCGCGGCGAACCTCGCGGGCGGCACCGACGACCGGTCGAACGCGACCGACACGCACTGGAAGGCCGCGGTCGACCGGTTCCAGAAGGAACTCGGGCCCGGGCAGGTCGCGATGCTCGGCCGCACCACGAGCCAGGCGCACACGGACCTGCTCGCGCACGCGCAGGCGAACAACCGCGTCGCGATCCTCGACGGCCCGAACACCCTCGCGAAGGCGACGCTCACCTCGGCGGTGAACGCGGTCCGGACGCTCGCGGCCGCCCGGTACGGCGGCCTGTTCGCGCCGTGGGTCAGCTACCCCGGCCTCGCGCCCGGCACCACCAGGACGCTGCCGCCGTCGATGTTCGTCGCCGCGAAGATCGCCGAGGTCGACCCCGTCGAGGGCCCGAACCAGCCCGCCGCGGGCCGGTGGGGCCGCCTGGAGGGCGCGCTCGGCGTCGCCGCCACAGGCAGCCTGACGGACCTCGACTACCAGGACCTCAACGAGCTCGGCGTGAACATGATCCGCGTTCGGCTCGGCGTCCCGACGATCTTCGGGTGGCGGACCCTCGCCGACAAGGACGATTTCCCGCTGCGGTGGAAGCTGTCCAACCAGCGGCTCGAGATGCTGATCATCGCCGAGAGCCAGGACGCCGGGGAGGACTTCATCTTCCGGCAGATCGACGGGCAGGGCATCACGCTCGCCGGATTCGGCTCCGCCATCGGCAACCGCCTCAACCAGATGTACGTCGACGGGTGGCTGTTCCCCGACCCCGACGACCCGCGCCCCGAGACCGCCTTCTACGTCGACACGTCGAGCGCGGTGAACACCGAGCAGACGATCGCGGACGGGCAGCTCATCGCCGACGTCGCCTACCGGCCCTCATCGTTCGCGGAGCTGGTGAAGGTCAGGATCGTCGTCGTCCCGATCGGCACCCCGATCACGGTCTGAGAGGAACCGAAGCATGCCCCCGTCTCTCCAGAGCCACGGCGCCGTCGAGATCGAAGTGCCCGGCATCGGCGTCCTGCCGCACCCGTGGCGCGCGCTCACCGGCGGCGCCCGCACCAGCGAGGTCTTCGAGCACAACCCAGGGCACATGCACCCGGGGATCAAGCTCGTCGGCAACGTCACCGTCGGCGCGATGCAGGCCCGCGCCGCGTACGACCTCGGCAAGTGGCACGGCCTCGTCCCGCGCCTGCGCGCCGCGCAGGACCAGGGAGCCGTCTGCCGCATCACCGACCTGTACCTCGACGCGCAGGGCCGCGTGTTCGACCGCGGCGACACGTACACCGCGGTCCTGAGCGAGGTCACGACGCGCGAGTACGACGCCGACAACACGCAGGCCGTGGCGGAGATCACGCTCGGCTTCGAGCCGTACGCCACCGTCGTGCGCTGATGGACTACGACAGCCGGCCGGATACCTACGAGCACATCGCTCGCGTACGCGGGCTGCTCATGGCGGCGGCCGAAGATCTGCTCTGGCGAGCACATGTTCACGATGAGTCGAAGCTGTACCCGCCCGAGGTCGACGTCTTCAACGAGTACACGCCGAAGCTGCGCGACAGCACGTACGGGAGCGAGGAGTACCGCGGGTTCTTGGAGGGCATGGGCGAGGGGCTGCGCCATCACTACGCCGCGAACCGCCATCACCCCGAGCACCATCCCAACGGCATCGCGGACATGACGCTCCTGGACGTCATGGAGATGCTGGCCGACTGGAAGGCCGCGACGGAACGGCACGCGGACGGCGACCTGGCTCGGTCGATCGAGCAGAACGCAGAGCGTTTCGGCTACGGCGAGGAGATGCAACGCTTGCTTCACACGACAGCGAACGAGATGGGATGGCTGTGATGGACCTTCAGGCCATCCCCGTCACGCCACCCGAGGGGTTCGCAAGCAAGGGCGCGTACGAGGACCGCCACGACGCCCCCGGCGGCTCGCTCCTCGACGCCATCCGCGCCCGGCACCACCAGCTCGAAGCCGACGACGCGCAGACCGAGCTGTTCGACGTCCCCGGGTACCGCGGGCAGCTCGTCGCCCGCTACCGCCGCCTCACGTTCGACGAGGTCGCCGGCCTGCGCGAGCACGCCACCACCGTCGTCGAGTACAACGCCGACCTCCTCACCCTCGCCTGCGAGGAGCTGCTGCTCTGCGACGAGCACGGCAACCTGCAGCGGCCATCGGACGACGGCCCGGTCCGGTACGACCGGCAGTGGGCCAGGGTCCTCGGCATCCAGCTCGACGAGAAGGACGGCGCGCGGGAGGTCCTGCGCCGCACGATCGCGCTCGGCGACCACGCCGTGAACGACCACTCCGGCGAGGTGTACCGGTGGATGCGCACCGGGGACGCGCCCGAGAGGCGGCTGCTGGGGGAATCCTCGGCGAGGCCGACGCCGAGCAGCTCCTAGCGCTGCACCCCGTCGACCTCGCCGCGTACGCAACCGCTCACGGCATCGACGGCGCCCGGCTCATGGGATCACGGGACGTGCCGGAGCGCGTCGCGTTGATCGCGGTCGCGCATCGCACCGCCGTGCTGCGGAAGGAGCTGGAGGACCGCCAGGCGGTCCTGATCGTCAACCGGCTCGCGGAGGCGATGGGAGGCAAGCGTGGCTGACCGCGAAACGATCCTCGCCCGCTTGCGTGTCATCGGCGGGCAGCAGTTCAACCGGGAGATGCGCCAGTCCGCCCGTGCGATCGACGAGGTCGGCGACGAGGCGGAGCAGACCACGAAGCAACTCGGCGCGCTCG
>DATMVH010000231.1:0-2986 GCA_035563395.1 Solirubrobacteraceae bacterium | reverse complement strand
GCCCGCCAGGTCGATCCCGTGCGCGGCGGCGATGCGGCGCGCGACGGGGGTGACGCGCAGGCCCTCGGGCGTCTCCACCGTCTCGGCGTCCGTTCCCGGACGCGGCGCGCTCGCCGGCTCGGGAGCGGGCGCGCTCGTCCGCGCGGTCGCCGCTCCGGCGGAGAGGCGGCCGATGACCTGCCCGACCGACACCGTCTCGCCCGCCTCGGCGAGGATCTCCGCCAGCGTGCCGGCGGCCGGGGACGGGACCTCCGCGTCAACCTTGTCGGTGGAGATCTCGACGATCGTCTCCTCGGCCGCGACGGGATCGCCCGGCTGCTTGGCCCACTCGAGGACGACGCCCTCCGTCACGGACTCGCCCATCTGCGGCATGACGATGTCGACCGTCTGCGCGGCGCCGTCGCCGCCGGGCGCGGCGTCCTCCGGCGGCGCCTCGCGCGGGGCTGGGGGCGCGCCGCCGTTGGTCGGCGCGATCTCGGCGAGCACCGCGCCCACCTCGACCGTCTCGCCCTCGGCCGCGTGGACCTTGACCACCGTGCCGTCGACGGGCGCCGGCACCTCGGCATCCACCTTGTCGGTGGAGACCTCGACGAGCGTCTCGTCGGCCGCAATCGTGTCTCCCTCGGCCTTGCGCCACTCCAGCACGGTGCCCTCGCTGACCGAGTCACCCATCGCCGGCATGACGACTTCAACCGTCGTCGCATCCACTGCCATCAGAATCCCCGGAGACCTTACCGCGTGGAGAGCGACGTGCGGCGACGTCCCTCGATCACGAACCCGGCGCTGCCGGCGAACGGCCCGACGCCGCCGATCACGGCCACCGTGACGCCCAGCCAGAGCGGGATCACGCGCCGCCGGACCGCGTCCACGGCCAGCAGGGACATGACGATCCAGCCGATGCCGTGGCACCAGCCGAACACGCGCTCCGCCCCGGCGAGGCCGGGCACGAGCCACGCGCAGAGCAGCGCGAGGTAGACCGCCGAGTGGGTGAACGAGAGCAGCTTGAGGTGGTCGAAGCTCATCGCGGCGCCTTGAGCATGGCGGCCACCCGGCGCAGCGCGGGGTCGGCCTCCTCCGGCCAGCGGGCGGGATCCGCGGGCCACCACGCGTGCCGGTCGTGCTCGTGGTCGCGCGTCACCTCCGCGCCCCGGGGCAGCCACGCCTGGCCGATGAGCATCGTCATGCGGTTCGGCAGGCACACGAGCGCCTCGACCTCGAGCCGGTCGGCGACGACCGACCACTCCTCCCCGAGCTCGCGCGCGAGCGTCTCGGCCGGGTTCTCGCCGACCTCCACGGCGCCGCCCGCGCCGAGCGCCCAGCGGCCCGCCCAGGTCGCCACCCAGTCCGCGCGCCGGCCGGCGAGCCACGCGCCTTCCGCGGACCGCACGACGCACAGGACGGACAGCGAGCCGAGCGCGTCGTCGCCGGCGAGTCGCAGCGACCAGCGCATCGGCTGCAGCTCCACGACCAGCCCGCCGCCGTCCGCGTGGAACGACGCCAGGCGGGCGGCGAGGCCGTCGTGGGCCGGCGAGCCGCGGTCCTCGAGCGCCGCGATCGCGCGGTCGGCCGCGGCGCTGCTGCCGGCGTCGGGCTCGAACAGCTCCTCGCGCCAGCGCGTGGTCACCTGATCGACCCGCCAGGGGCCGCGCGCGAGGATGCCGGGCGGGTAGGACAACGCGCCCACGAGGGTACCCTTGCCGCCATGGGCATCGAGGCCTCCGCCAAGAACATGCAGGCCGTGTGCAAGGCCAAGGAGCACCACGACAAGACGTGCCCGTGGCGCGGCACGGGCACCGAGGTGCACCTGAACTGGTTCGACCTCGAGCGCATGGGATGGGAGGAGGGCGACGTCATCTGCGGCCTCGTGGTCGTCGGCGACGCCAAGGTCGCGACCGGGATGATGCGCGTCACCTGTGACGCGGAGCCCGACGACGACGGCCGGCGCGAGGAGGAAGAGGAGGTCGAGGTCGTCGAGGCGGTCGCGGCCGAGCGCGAGCTCACGCCCGTCGGTCCGTCGTCGACCTGATCAGCCCAGCAGAGCGGCGGCCGGAACGATGAGGTACTCGAGGAAGAAGAGCGCCCACACGCGCATGTAGAAGCGCGTGGCGGCCGCCGGGTCCTCGGGGTCGGCCGCCAGGCGCGCGCGCCACAAAAGCGCCAGCGCGGCGAGGTGGCCGGCGACGAGCACGACGGGCTGCGCGTCCGGGACGAGCAGCGGGCCGGCGGCGGCCATCCCGAGATAGCCCGCGGACAACGCGCCCATCGCGATCCCCATCACGCGCCGCGGGCCGAGCCGCAGCGTGAAGGTGGCGATCCGGAAGCGCCGGTCGCCCTCGGCGTCGGGCACGTCCTTGAGGATCGAGATCGCGAAGGCGAACGGGACGACGAACAGGCACAGCGCCCAGACGGCGGCCGGCACCGTGCGGCTGCCGTCCCCGAGCGACTCCGTGAAGTGCAGCGCCACGGCCAGGTTCACCACGACGGCCCGCACGCCGGTGATCGACAGCGCGGCGGCGAGCGGGAAGCGCTTCAGCCGCAGCGGCGGCACGGAGTACGCGGTGCCGACCGCCAGCCCGGTGAGCACCCCGGCCAGCTCCACGGCGCCCTGGGTGACGGCGAGCACGACGGGAACGACGGCGCACGCCGCGACGATGCGCCGGGCGGCCGCCGCGTCCAGCGCGCCCGAGGCGAGCGGCAGGAACGGCTTGTTGATCCGGTCGATCTCGACGTCCTCGAGCTGGTTGAGCCCGACGATGTAGACGTTCACGCACCAGGCGGCGAGCAGCGTCCAGCCGAGGTCGGGGAGCCCGTCGCTCATGGCGACGCCGGGCAGCTCGGCGGTCGCGATGGCGTAGAGGCCGAGGACGCCGAGCGTCGTGCCGATGATCGTGTGCGGGCGGGTGAAGGCCCACAGCGCGGCGGCGGAGCGCGGCCGCGCCTCAGCCGCGGGGCGCGGCGCGGTGCGGACGCTCACGGCGCTCCGCGC
>DATMVH010000230.1:0-3479 GCA_035563395.1 Solirubrobacteraceae bacterium | reverse complement strand
CGCGCCGGCGAAGGCCGCGAAGGTCGCGGGCGCGGCCGGCGGCGACGCCGGGTCGCCGCGGCGCAGCGCCGCCCAGGCCGGGGACCGCTGGAGCACGGGCGCCACCTGGAGGCCGCGTGCGGCCGCCGCCGCCACGAGCGCGTCCGTGCGCGTGAAGTCGGTCGGCACGCCGCCCTCGAGCCGGAACCGGGGCGCGTCCGCCGGCGGCAGCCCGGCGGCGGTCGCGACCGGTTGCGCCTCGTCCCAGTAGAACGCCACCCGCACGGACTCGACGCCCGCCGCGGCCATGCGGTCCCACTCGCCCGCGAGGGCGTCGGCGCCCGGCGCGATCAGCGGCCCGTCGACCACCACGCCGAGCCATCCGCGCGGCACCTCCCGCGGCGCGGCAGCGGCGGGCGCGGCGGCGAGGACGGCGAGAAGGACGGCGAGCAGGGCGAGGCCGCGCATGGGGCGGGGCGAGTCTACGGACGGGCCGCTCCGGGCCGTAGACTCGCGCGCTTCATGGGTTCCCGCGTCGCGCTCGTGCACGACTTCCTGCTCGACCTCCGCGGAGCCGAGCGCGTGCTGGCCGAGATCTGCACGGCGTGGCCGCAGGCCGACCTGTTCACCGCCGTCTACGACGAGGACGGGACGGAGGGCCGCTTCGCGGCCCGCGAGCCGGTCACCTCGTTCCTGCAGCGCCTGCGCCCCACGGCGCGCAGCTTCCGCGCCCTCCTCCCGCTCTATCCGCGCGCGATCGAGTCGCTCGACCTGCGCGGCTACGACACGGTCATCTCCTCCTCGAGCGCCTGGGCGCACGGCGTGCTCACGGACGCCGCGGCCGTCCACGTCTGCTACTGCCACAACCCGTTCCGCTACGCCTGGAGCGAGCGCGACGCGACGCTGCGAGCCCGCAACCCGGTCACGCGGGCGCCGCTGCGCGTGCTGCTCGACCGCTGGCGGGAGTGGGACCGGGTCGCCGCGCGACGGGTCGACCGGTACGTCGCGAACTCCGAGGTGACCGCCGCGCGGATACGGCGCTTCCTCGGCCGGAACGCCACCGTGCTGCACCCGCCCGTCGAGACCACCCGCTTCCACCCCGGCGCGGCGCCGCCCGGCGATCACTATCTCGTGCTGGGGGAGCTCGTGGCGCACAAGCGCGTGGACGTCGCCGTGCGCGCCTTCAACGCGCTCCGGCGCTCGCTCGTCGTCGTCGGCGACGGCCCAGAGCTGCGCCGGCTGCGGCGGCTCGCGGGCCCGACCATCCGGTTCGCCGGCCGCCTTCGCGACCCGGAGGTCGCCGCCCTCCTCGCCGGCGCGCGCGCCCTCGTGGTCCCGGCCACGGAGGAGTTCGGCATCGCCGCGGTCGAGGCGCTGGCCGCCGGGCGCCCGGTGATCGCCCTGCGCGAGGGCGGCGTGCTGGAGAGCGTGGAGGAGGGCGTGACCGGCACCTTCTACGACGGCAACGAACCGGCGGCTCTGGCGGCCGCGGTCGCCGCGTTCGAGCCCTCGGCCGTCGATCCGCGCGCCTGCCGGGCCGCTGCGGAGCGGTTCGGCCCCGAGCGTTTCCGCGCCACTCTCCGGGCTATCGTGGAGGAGGCCGTGGCGGCGGCGAAACCGCGCGGCAGCGCGGTCCCGCCGGGCACGAACGGTGTCGCCGCGGCCGCGGGGGATCGCCAGGACGCGGCCGCGGATTTCCTAAAAATCCACTGAGTCCGTAACCTAACGGCGTCCGGAGCGTTTACGTTCTCGGACCGCCGTCGCGTGGAACCCTCCATGGGTCGGCGTCCTCGGGGACCTCTGGGCCAGGAAGGCGCGCCGGCGCGGCGCATTCCCCCTGAGCCTACTCCGCACATTGTGAGGGACGGCACATTGGGCCGACGTTTGCGTCGGCAACTTTTTCGGGTACAATTCCTACCAGGAGAGTCGGTTTTCTCCCGAGACCGCAACGAAGGATTGATTTGACCACCACCTACATGGAGAACACGCAGCGGCCCAAGGACGCCGAGCAGTACCAGGCGGACGTGGATCCCACGCTGGACTCGCTGCAGCTCCTCCTCCGTGAGGCGGGGCGCTTCCGCCTGCTCACTCCCGCCGAGGAGATCGAGCTGGCCAAGCGCATCGAGAAGGGCGACCTGATGGCCAAGGAGCGCATGATCAACTCGAATCTGCGCCTCGTGGTCGCCAACGCCCGCCGCTACCAGGGGCAGGGACTCGCCCTTGGCGACCTCATCCAGGAGGGCATGCTGGGCCTCATTCGCGCCGTCGAGAAGTTCGACTGGCGCAAGGGCTTCCGGTTCTCGACGTACGCGACGCTGTGGATCCGCCAGGCGATCCAGCGGGGGCTGGAGAACACCTCCCGCACGATCCGCCTGCCCGTCCACGTCGCGCAGCGCTCCCGGAAGGTGGGTCGCATCGAGCGCGAGCTGACCACCAAGCTCGGGCACGAGCCCACCGACGAGGAGATCGCGGACGCGGCGGACCTCCCGCTCGCCGACGTGATCGAGATCCGCAAGGCGGACCGTGCCGTGGTCAGCCTCGACAAGCCGGTCGGCGACGACGGTGACACGTCGTTCGGCGATCTGCTCGCCCTGGAGACCCCGGCCGTCGACGAGGAGGTGCACGAGCAGCTCCGCTCGGAGACGCTCCTGTCCGCCATCGCCGAGCTTCCCGAGCCCGAGCGCAACGTGATCGAGATGCGCTTCGGCGCCGGCGACATGGAGCCGCAGACGCTCAGCCAGGCCGGCAAGCGCCTCGGCGTCTCGACCGAGCGCGCCCGCCAGCTGGAGGAGCGCGCGCTGCGGCGCCTCAGCCAGCGCCCGGAGCTCATCGCGCTCCGCGAAGCCGCCTGACGGCCACATCCGCCGCACCACAAGATCGACCGCGACCCGGGTTCCGCCCGGGTCGCGGTCGTTGACGGGCGTCCCGAGCATCGCCACGACCCGATCGACAACTCGTCGGAAACGAGGTCCGCCGGTCGCGGCCACCAGAGGCGGCTGCCGCGTGCGTCCGCGATCGCGTACTGGAAGTCGCGGACAGCCGCTCGCGCTCCTACGCTCCGGCGCCGGGGCGCTTCCCTCCTCGTGCCCGTGCCGCTCAGAACGGGTCCGTGCCCACGATGGCCGCCGTCCGTGGGTTGCGGTCGATCTCCGTCCATCCGGGGCACGCGTTCCCGCTGCACTGTCCCCAGCCGTCGTACTTCCAGACCCGGCCGTCGGCGTGCCGTTGGAACAGCGTGCTGCCGCTCGCGGTGAGCTCGCGCGTGGCGGGGTTGCGGTCGATCTCGGTCCAGCCGGGACAGGCCGTGGCCGTGCACCGGCCCGAGCCGTCGTACCTCCAGATCCGCCCGTCGACGTGGCGCTGGTAGAGCGACGAGACGTAGCTCGGCGACTCCCACGTCGCGCGGGTGATCTCGCCGAGGAACGGCTCGGTCGCGACGTACTGGCATGCGCTGATGCCGGTCGCCCACTGCCAGGTCGTCGGCGCGGAGGGGAGGTAGC